>CALGIB010000597.1 GCA_937915955.1 uncultured Pseudomonadota bacterium | reverse complement strand
GGTAGGCAAGATGGAACGTCTCCTTCTGAGACTCCGACAGGTTCTTGTACTGCGGAGAGTTCTTCACCTGGCCCACAGAAGGTACGAACTGCGGGCGCTTCTTGCGGGACTTCCGCTGCTTGGCGTGCAGCGCCTCCAGCTCCATGACTTCCGTCATGGCCTCTGCCGCCGCCAGAGAGCTTGGCGCGCCTTCGTCCCGCGCTTCGCGGTAGGCAAGATGGAACGTCTCCTTCTGAGACTCCGACAGGTTCTTGAACTCCTGGGAGTTCTTCACCTGGCCCACAGAAGGTACGAACTGCGGGCGCTTGCTGGGGTTCGAGACAGCCACCGTCATCTTCAAGCCGTGCGGCTTGTACTTCGTCTGGATCTTGCGCAGGCCCTTGATGAACTCCGGGCTGTCCACGTTGGCAGAGGACCAGCCCTTCTTCGTCTTGGTGTCGCGGGAGCGGTACAGGTCGGCCGCGATCTGCTTCCGGTCGTGGTCGATGTCGAACATCGCCGTCTCGTGGATGAAGTCACCACCGTCATGCCAGTGGCCCAGGCTGTCCTGGTGGCGGGGGAAGAGATGGTTCGCGAGGCTGTAGATCTCGCCCATAGCCACATCGACCACGTTCTTCTCGATCCGTGCAGCGTCCCTCTTCTTCTTCTCGGACGCGACCGCCCGCGCCTTCTTGGCCTTCCAGCCCTTCTTGATCTTGGCCGGAGACCAGCCCTTGGCCTTCCGCTCGGCGTAGTAGACCTGGTAGGCGTTGGGGTTCGCCTGGGCGCTGGTCGCGGCTCGCATCCCCGTTCCGACGGCAGCTGACACGTCCTGACCGGAGAGGCGTGCTCGGAGGTAGGCTTCCTGGAAGCGGTTCTTCTGTGCGCCGGTGAGAGCGTCGTAGAGAGGGTGCTGGACCACCCGACTCATCTCGTGCTTCAGCCGAGCCTTCGCCGCTGCCTGTGGGTTGCGCCGGGGCATTGCACGTGAACGGTAGATGGCCATGTGGAACTCCTGAGAGAACCAGCCTACTTCGTAGCACCCGAAGGGTCCCCTCCCTGCGGACTCATCGAGTGCTACGCGCTACCCTGGAGGCACGGAGAAGAAGATGGCCGGTCGCCCCAAGAGACGTGCTCAGGACCTCCTGCATCGCGCCGTCATGGCGCGCGACAACCTGTCCCGGATCCGGCACATCGCTCGCGTCATCGCGTCGCAGACAGCTCGATCCAACTCCGGCAAGGGGTATGGCAGCCGCCGGATCACCTTCGCGGACCTCATCGCAGGGAGCGACATCCGACAGGGCTGGCTGAAGGAGCTGCTGGAGTCCTCGCCCATCTATCGGGCAGCCCCCGCCCCTGGCCGACAGATTGGAGTCCATGCCACCAAGGCCGATTTCGAGAGCGAGTTCTGGGTTGACCTCCTGTCGGCGGCCAAAGAAAGTTCCCGCACCTGGGAGCAGTGGCAGGAACTCGCCAAGAACACACTGGAGTACACGTCGAAGAGGCTCTTCTCGGACTTCAAGAAGCTGAAGCACTCCCCCTTCGGCTCGGGCGTCCCGGCGGCCTCGTCCGGTGAGGACGAGTTCGGGCGTCCCGGTACTGAGCAGCACCCCGGCATCGGGCAGTCCGTTGAGATCCAGCAGCCCGAGACTGCCCACGACCTGTGGGAGGAGAGGCTCCACTCAGACTCCACCCAGAAGTACCTCACCCAGTTCCTCAACCGGCCGCCCTACGACTCAAGCGAAGACGCCAAGAGGTCCGCTGAGCGGGAGAAGATGACGTTCCTCCTGACCTTCTGGTTCCTCTTCGCAGAGATCAGGCTGCTCCAGAAGGACCAGCTCGACAAGGCCGCAGCGCGCATCGCAGAGTTGAGGGTTCAGGCAGACGAGGACGAAGAAGACGGGTACCCCGAGTTGGCCCGCCTCAACCGGCGGGAAGCCGATGCACGCCAGAAAGTGCTGAGCAAGCTGGAGAAGGAGTACACCGCTCTGGTGACCCTCATGGGGAGAGCGAAGAAGGCAGTCTCTACCGTCCCTCGCGCCGAAGAGGGGCGCGCGAAGGCTCTGGCGATGTACAAGGCCCAGTCCAGCTACGTCCAGAACAGCCGGCGGGTGCGGGGCGTGCAGCCCAGCGACCACAAGAAGGTCCCCAACTTCTACGGCTACGCCCCCAAGGACATCGCCAAGGCCCTCTACGGGCCCGGCGCGATGGGCCTGGCGATGGTCACGGAACCCCAAGCTAAGTTCCGGATCATGCTGGGTCGTATCAGCGACGAAGACTGGGGCGATCTGGGGATGCGCCCCCGTTCACCCCGTTCAGCTCGGCGGCCTCGCGGGAAGAAGATCTAAGAGCAGCCAGCTCGACAAGAAGAGGATGGATCCAGCTCCATAGGCGAGAGTTCACCTCGATCACATCCCAGGGGTTGACCCGGCCCTCCCGAAGCAACTTCACGCGCACGAGGCGCACCCCGTTGCTCGCCGAGAGAATGCCCATCCCGAAGTCCGCGAGCAGAGCTTGATCTTGCTCCAGCAACTCCTCATAGTGCCGCTTCCCCTTGGCCCTTGCCATCTTGTACCTGTCCACCACTCCGGCCTCCGCATCCACTTCCGAGGACAGATCCTCCTGCCCTCACAGCGCTCTCATGATACCACAGGAGAGCGTCAAATGACAATCCCTCGGAAGCACCTTTCGTGAACGAGAAGACCCTCAATCGCTACCTGAAAGTGAAGGCCCACGCCGAGCGCGGTGAGGGGGCCGAGAGGGAGTCTGCGAAGAAGATTCTTCGGGACTTTGAAGCGAAGCATCCGGGCATCAAGGAGGCCGCCGCGGCGCGCGCGAGGAAGCAGACAGCCCCACCCCCACGGAGCAAACCCCAGCCGGACCGACGAGGAAACTGGGAGCAGATCTTCCGCTACGCGACAGGCTTCTACGAGACGGTCCGTGATGTCGTGGAGGACGTCACGGATGCCTACTACGGGAAGGAGTTGGCAGAGAACGAAGTCGAAGCCTCCGGCTCCAGCAGGAACGAGGCGATCTTCGTGCGCTTGAAGTTTCCCTTCTGGGTCGTCGAAGAGATCCGCGCCCTGAACGCGGTGCAGAAGGAAGCCTTCCGCCAGGCCATTCACGAGAAGGTCGAGACCTACCTGGACGCCATCCTGGGCGAGCCGGAGTAGCTACCTCTCGTTGACCAGGAAGGCAGCTGTTCGCCCGAAGGGACGAAACTGGGACTCCCGCAAGGTCCGCATCTGGGGTTCCGGAGACGAACTGTTCAAGGCGGACCGAAGCGCTACCTCCGTTTGTGGGGAGCACCGCTCCCCACGCTCGTAGGCTGCGATCAAGCGGTGGGCCAACTCTTCGTGAGACACGAGAGGCGGGGCGGGTCGAGGCGACATCAAGAGGCTCCGGCAAGGTGAAGGATGATTGTCCCGACGACAGTCATGAAGGTGCTCAAGATCCCCACCACGGCCAACACGACAGGCTGCGAGAACACCTGACGAGTCGTCAAAGCCTTGGCTTCCTGCCTCTTCGCGATGACCAGATCGGCCTCAGCTCGCATGGATTCCGCCCGTGCCAAGTCCGAGATCACCGTATTGTCCAGCCTCTGGAGGAGATTCTGAACTGCTCCTGCCTGCTGAGCCTGGCTGAGAACGAACGCCTTGAAGGCGTCCGCCGAAGCGTGAAGCAGAATCTGCTCCTCCATCGCCGCGATGTGATCCTCGATCAACGTTGCAGCCTCAGGTGCTGCCGTGTGGAGACGCCGGAGCGCCTCCCTGATCTCCGGAGAAGGAGGCATCTGAGACTCATCCCTTGAGGGCTGGACAGCGCGAAGTGCAGAGGCCATGTCCTCCTTTCTACTCGGTAGCACTCCATCACAGCCAGAAGTCCTGCAAGACCGAGTGCTGCATTTCTCAGAACGCTATGGTGTAGGGGCGCACAAACCAGGGTTCCCCATGTCTTTGACCGACGAAGCCGAAGCCATCGCTCTTGAGGCCGCCCACGAGGCGATCCATGAACTTCAGGACGATGGACTGAGCGAGAGCGAGGCGCTGGACATCGTGTTCAACGTGCTCGATCAGATCCTCGCCTTCAAGGAGGTCGGGAGCTTGATCGGCTCCGCCATCGGAGGTCCGGCAGGCGGTGCAGCAGGAGCCATCGCAGGAGAAGCAGGTGAAGCCGCCAGCGACGCCATGCTGAAGAAGCTCCAGGAGTCCATCGCTGCGGGCGATCTGGACCCAGATCCCGCCAAGATCGACGCGAGGGCTGCGAAGGCCGAAGAGCGCGGACACCCCAAGATCGCGGCCCGCCGCAGGGCTCGTGCAGCCCGTGTCCGGGCTCGCCAGGAGACCTGATGAGCCGACCCACCATCAAGCAGGGCGCAAAGGGCAGCGATGTCCTTGTCCTCCAGCAGCTACTCAACGGACACGGGCACACCGTCGCTGAGGACGCTGACTTCGGACCCAACACCACCAGCGCGGTCAAGCAGTTCCAAGCCTCGCGCAACCTGGGCGTCGACGGCATTGTCGGGCCGAACACCTGGAGCGCTCTGGAGGCTGACTCCTCCTCCCGTGAACAGGACATCGGCGACGACGCTGCGGTGGTCTCTGAGAAGGACAAGCTCCTCGCCAAGATCCCTACGGGTATCGGTGCGCAGCGCACAGCCGCGCTGACTTTCGCCATCGGCTTCCTCGGTGCGGACGAGATCCCCGACGGCTCCAACTGGGGCCCCGAGATCCAGCCCGTGGTCGAGGGCTACAACGAGTACTGGGGTATCAGCACCGCTCAGTACGGCCACATGGCCTGGTGTGCGATGTTCTGCTCGACCTCCATCGGAGTCGGGGTCGGAGCTGGAACCAAGTCTACCGACATGGACTGGAAGGCCACGCCCATCAAGAAGTTCTTGGGAGGCGCAAGCCAGTACGAGGACTGGGGCCACGCCAACGGCAAGTGGGTCGAGGAGACGGAGGCAGCCCCTGCCGGCTCCGTCTTCAGCATGGCCCGCGGAGGCTCGAACTCAGATCCGGCCCAGACAGCGAAGGCCGGGCACGTCGGGATGATCGTCTGCGACAACGACAACGGCACCGTGACCACCATCGAAGGCAACGTCAGCAACGGGTGCCGGTCCTACACCCGGAAGAAGTCCGACCTGCACGGCTTCATCCCCTGGTGGTAGCTCAGAGGATGTTGGAGCCCCGACCCATCAGGTAGGTGACGTTCACCAGGACACCTGCGCCCGTCTCTGCCATGAGGAAGCAGTTGTCGGGTGAAGCCACTCCGAGCGGAGCGCGGTCCCCCAAGTAGCCTACAGCGAAGGTCAAACTCGACAACGCGGGAATGACGATGCTGTTGGAGATGGTGGTGTTCCCCGCCGTCACAGCTTGGTTCGCGCCGAAGCGGACAAAGATGCGATTGGCCGCGTCCATGTTGTAGATGATGATGGTCCGGCCGTTGGCAGGCAGACCCTGGGCGTCAGCTCCGAACGCGACGTCGTCAAGGGGCACCAACGTCGTGGTGTTCGGGATGGTGAGAGTGAAACCCACCGCCGGGAGAGTCAGAACCGCAGCCATCAGTCACCTACATGGATGACGTTCCAGCCTTCGGGGCTCCGTGCCGGAGGCACAGTGCTCATCAGGATGACCTGATCCGGGGAATCGGTGAGGGCTGTCATCACGTCAGCAAGCGTATCCGGGTCCCAGCCCCTGTCCTCGGGTTCAAGGATAGACGGAGTGCTACCAGCCTCTTCTGCGGACAAGACAGCCAGGAGCACCCTGGACATTTCGGCTCCCGAGAGGGAGGTGTGCGTCGCACCTTCACGGCCCAGACCGACGCGTCCTGCCGCCAGGTCCACCACGAAGGTCTCCCCCGCAGGCAGGAAGGCCGTCACCTTGTCCTCGAAGTCCTTCTTGCGGCGAAGAAGAATCGCCTTCCCCTCTTCTTCCCAGGTGCGGGCGAGGGAAGTGCAGGTGTCCGCCACGGCGCGTGAGCTGGCCACTTCCTTGCGGAGTCCTTCAGCCTGCTTCCAGATCCGCTTGTTGGCCTCGTGGGAAGCCAGGGACGCGGAGATGGACGAGTGCTCGTCGATCACCGGAGACGAGTCCATGACCTGAGCTGACGTGTACTTCTTGGCCAGGACTCCAGCCTCAGCCATCCCCCGGTCGTACTGGCTCTGAAGTCGCTTTCGCGAACCGGCAGCCTGAAGGTCACCCAAGACGCCAGCCCAGCGATTGAAGGCCCCCTGGACATCAGCGTCCTTGCGGAGGCAGACGTAGCAGACATCGTGCCCGAGCTGTTCCAGGTGCGCCTTGGACAGGGCATGGCTCTGAGAAGCGAGCTTGAAGGTCTCCTCTTCTCCCTCCTGTGCCTCGGGAAGCCCGTCGATCTGGGTCTTCACCATCCCCAGGCTTTCGGCCAGCTCCTCGATGACAGCGCGGAGCGCGGCGTGCTGCGCAGGCGACATGAGGTCCGGACGATTGGCCTGAGCCCACAACTCAGCCTTGCGCCCGGACAGCCTCTCCGCCTCAACGTCCGAGAGCGGGAGGGGGATGCCTTCGACGAGCTGGTCGATGGTCTTCTCCGTCCGTGTGGCCGAAGCACGAAGGTTGCGCGCTTCGCCCTTGAGGGCGGTCGCTAGCTCAACAGGAGACCGCTCCGAGAAGCGCTTCAGGATCGGATCTGCGTCCTTGTGCTGCGCCGGGGGGAGCATCGCCATGAGGTCTTCGACGGTGAAGTTGCTCCCGGTCTGCTGTTCCAGCCACGCCCGGATCTTCTTCTCGTCACCCGACAGGAGGGCCTTCACGGTGTGGAACGGAAAGTCGACCTTGTAGGGCCGCTCCTTGCCGGTAGCCTTCGGCTTGGTGTAGCCCTTCCCTTGTGGCTTGCTGGACCAGGTGAAGCTCGTCCCATCGGACATCTCCACTTCAGCCTTCAGCTCACTTCCTTCGGGGAAGAGGCGAGCGATGGCTGCGGTCGTAGAGACCCCGTCCTTGCCCTCCTGGTCATCGACGTAGCCGCGGGTGCCCAACTTGAGCGCTTGCAGGACAGCCGTCTTGCCTGCTCCGTTGCGCCCACAGAGCACCGTCTTCGGGCCCAGTTCGACATCCACTCCTCCCTTCAAGGAAGAGCGCACCCTCTTTGCGTAGATCATCATCACTCCCAAGGCTCCTCAGCCTGTCATTGCAGAACACTTCTCGGCGTAGAGCTTGTTCAGCTCGACCAGATCGCTGGTCTGCTGGGGTTCACTCTCCCCCTTCGCCCAGCGGTAGATGGTGCGGCGGGAGACCCGCTGTCCCATAGCCTCGCTGATGGCGCTGGCAGACATGTTGGCGTCAGCCATGAGCTTCTCCACCATCGTCTTCGCCGTCTCCGACTCGTTGATCTCGCTCATGCGGATTCTCCTGTGTTGATTCGCCACCTATGAGGATGGCGATCCATCTTCACGACTGGGCAGAGCTTGGTCCCGTTCAACCAGTAGACTGACTTCCCCATGCTCAGCGCGAGCGAGGCGACCTTGGCAGTTCCCTGCCCAACCTCTCCATCTCCTGTGAGGACGAAGCCGTGAAAGTAGGGCTGACGGCTTCGATAGCTCTTGCCTGTGACTGCCTCCAGGGCCCAGGAATCCCAGTCCCCGCACGAGGCGAAGCGGGACTCGTACCAAGCCAGGCTGTCCACCAGGTCTACAGTCCGGGTGGTAGCGGTCTGCACCGCCACAAGACCCTCCGCCACCGAAGACTCGGATGAGCCCCGAGGGAAGAAGACAAGGAACCTGACGGCTTCACTTGTGGCTGGCGCGACTGCACTCATGCCATCTGTCATAGCCCCTATCGTGCCGGTCGGCAAACCTGGCTGCCTTCCAGAAGAGCGAGCACGGACCGGACTGCTTGGTCTGCTCCTCCGTGGCTTCGGGTGCTCCGCAAGAGCCTACAAGCATCCTGGATAATCGCCGGTGCGGGCAAGGAGGTCCTCTCCTCGACAACCAGATCGGACAGAGAGATCATCCTCTGGAGGACAGCCTCACACTCCACCTCTGTCGGCTCTACTGCGAGGATCATCGCCAAGTTCTTCAGCTCAGCTCGGAGGGCCTGATGGTGACTCTCGCCTGCCTTCCGAGCAGCCCAATAGCTGATGTTGGTCATCCGACTTCCTTCCAACTCATGCCCTTGTCTGCCGAAGCAGAGAACACCACGCCAGG
>CALGIB010000596.1 GCA_937915955.1 uncultured Pseudomonadota bacterium | reverse complement strand
GTGGAACTTGCTGGCTAGCCTGCTGCTCTCCCTGGCCTGTCGGCCTCCCGCCGTCGCCGTGCCCGAAAACAACGAGCAGGTGCGCTTCCGGCCGAACCCCGAGCCGACCTCGGAGCTTGCCCAGGAGCTCAGCCTGCGGGTGCCCTCGGCGACCTGGGACGAGGGCCTGACCCGCGCCTGCGAGCTGCTCATCCAGCAGGCCAGCCAGCCCTCGCTCCGGCTGACCCCGGCCGCGAACGCCTCGGCCCTGGGGCAAGCCGGCTACCCGGGGCACGCGCGCTTCGGCAAGGAGCTCAACGGCGGCGCCTTCCCGGAGGCGCTGGCGGTCGAGATGGTCGACTACGCGCTGAGCGCCGACGAGCCGGTGGATCTGGGCCTGGCCCGGCGCAGCTTCGCGGACGGTCAGACCCTGTGGATCGGCGGCATCGCCCCGAAGGCGGCGCTGCTGGATCCCATGCCGCGCCGGGTGGAGCTGGACGCCAGCGTCCCGGTCACCGTCGAGGTCCTGGGCGAGCACCCCGAGGAGCTGGGTCTGGTGCTCTACGTCGCGCAGCCCAGCGGACCCGTGGAGGCCTTCGAGCTGTCGGACACCGTCGCGCACTGGCTGAGCAGCCTGCACGTGCCCGGCGAGTACCGCCTCGAGGTGGTGGGGAACACCGAGCGCGACAGCAGCGTCCTGCTGCTGTGGACCCTGCTCGTGGACCAGGACGAGCCGACGCTTGTGCCCCTGGGCCAGCCCGTCACCGAGGCCCAGAACCCCATGGACGCCGCCGAGAGCCTGTACCAGGAGCTCTCGGTGCTGCGCGCTCGACACGGCCTGCCCGAGCTGCAGCGCTACACCCCCTTCGAGCCCCTGGCGCGCGAGCACAGCGCGCTGATGGCCAACGAGGGCCGGGTCGCGCACGTGCTCCCCGGCGTGACCCAGGGCGTGGCGCAGCGGGCCCAGGTCAGCTTCCGGCCTCGGGCCAACCACAACGAGGACGTCGCGGCGGCCCTGACCTGGCGGGACGCGCACGATCTGGTCGAGCTGTCCCCGGGCCACAAGGCCAACCTGCTCTGCGAGGACTGCACGCACGTGTCCATCGGCGTGGCGCTGGAGCCGGTGCTGGACCGGCAGCCGCGGCTGTTCGTGACCTGGGAGCTGCTGAGCTTCCCGAGCGGCGTCCCGGTCAAGAAGGAGCCCTACGACCACTGACGCGGGCGCAAGCTTCGCGGCCTCATCGGCCATGCAGAGGCGATACGGAGCCCCATGCGCATCCTGCTGGTACAGGCCTTCACGGCCCTCGACCTCGAGCTCGTCTACCCCATCGGGTTGAGCTACCTCGCCGCGCACCTGCCCGAGGGCCACGTCGTCGAGATCTTCGACGTGAACCAGCACCGCGACCAGGCCGACCCCTACGCCATCCTCGGCGCCAAGGTCCGCGCCTTCCAGCCCGACGTGGTGGGCATCTCGCTGCGCAACATCAAGGTCGCCACACCTGGCCTGCACACCGACGACTTCGAGCCCCAGCAGCGCAGCGTGCGCGTCATCCGGGCCGAGGCCCCCGAGGCGAAGATCATCGCCGGCGGTACCGCGTTCTCGCTCTACAGCGAGGTCTTCATGCGCAAGCTGCCCGAGCTGGATCTGGGCATGTGGGGCGAGGGTGAGGCGCGCTTTCCCGAGCTCCTCGAGAACCTGGAGACCCCCCAGAGCGTGCGCGGCATCTGGCACCGGGACGCCTCGGGCCAGGCCGTCTACACCGGCCAGCCGGGTGGCTTGGACTTCGCGGCGCTCAAGCCCTACCGAAAGGACCTGCTGGACTTCAAGCCCTACACGGACAGCAGCTTCGTGTCCGTGGGCCTGCAGTCCAAGCGCGGCTGCGCGCTGCACTGCATCCACTGCAGCGACACCTACCTGCTAGGCAACGCCGTCCGGCAGCGGCCGGTCTCGGCGGTGGTGGACGAGATGCAGGAGCTCAAGGAGGACTTCGGCGTGAACCAGATGTTCTTCTGCGACCAGATCTTCAACATCCCGGTGGGCCACAGCATCGCGATCTGCAAGGAGATCGTGGACCGCAAGCTCGACATCCGCTGGTCGGCCTGGTTCAACGAGAAGGCCAACACCCTGCCCGACGAGCTGCTCATCTGGCTCAAGCGCGCGGGCTGCGGGCTGCTGAGCTTCTCGCCCGACCACGTCGACGACCGCATGCTGAAGAACCTGGACAAGAACTTCCGCTACAAGGATCTGGTCTACACCTACCAGGCGGCCAAGAAGCACGACCTGGACGTCGAGTACAGCTTCTTCCTGAACTCCCCGGGCGAGGACTGGCGGTCGCTGTTCAAGCTGCTCAAGTTCGTGGCCGAGGCCAAGCTCCACTGCGGCGGCAACTTCCGCATGTTCACGCTGCTGATGATGCAGCCCATCCGCATCTACCCCCACAGCCGCCTGCACCAGCTGGCGGTCGAGACCGGCCTGATCGACAAGGACGCCGACCTGATCGAGGGCCGCTTCTGGAACCCCGGGGGCTTGCAGTACGCCGTGGCGGGCATCCAGGCGGGCGCTCAGACGGCCTACAAGCTGCGAGCCCACGTCAAGCGATTGCAGGGCAACCCCACCGCGACGGTATAGGGGACCCCCTCAACCAGGGGGCCTCATGTCCGATGCCAACGGCGACGTCTTCGAGTTTCCAGACCCCGAGAAGCTCAAGCGGGGGCTGAAGCCCCTCGCCGGTCTCTTCGGCGTGCTGCTGCTCGCCGGCCTGGCCTCGACGACCTTCATCCAGATCGAGCCGGAGGAGGAGGGCGTGATCCTGCGCTTCGGCGCCTTCGACCGCATCGTCCCGCCGGGCCTGAACTTCAAGCTGCCCAGCCCGCTGGAGACCGTCGACAAGGTGCCCACCCAGCGCCAGCTCAAGGAGGAGTTCGGCTTCCGCACGGTGAACGCCGACGTCCGCACCGAGTACAGCAAGGCCGACCTCAGCGGCGCGCTGGTGATGCTCACAGGGGACCTGAAAGTCGCCCAGGTCGAGTGGATCGCCCAGTACCGGGTCAAGGACCCCTACCTGTATCTGTACAAGGTCCGGAACGTGCGCGGCACCTTCCGTGACATGAACGAGGCCGTGATGCGGCAGATCGTGGGCGACCGCAGCGTCACCGAGGTCCTGACCATCGGTCGCCAGGAGATCGAGGCCGAGGCCCAGCGCATGCTCCAGGCGATGTGCGACGAGTACGAGACGGGCATCCAGGTGGAGCAGGTGGTCCTGCAGAACGTGAACCCGCCCGACCAGGTCAAGCCCAGCTTCGACGAGGTCAACCAGGCCCAGCAGGAGCGCGAGCGCCTGATCAACGAGGCGAAGACGGCCTACAACAAGGTCATCCCCGCCGCGCGCGGTCAGGCCGAGGAGGCTCTGGCTCAGGCCGAGGGCTACTCGGTCGAGCGGAAGAACCGGGCCCGGGGCGAGGCCGCGCGCTTCAACGCGCTGCTGCTGGCCTACAACGAGGCCCCGGAGGTCACCCGAAAGCGCATCTACCTGGAGACGATGGCCTCGGTGTACCCCAAGGCCGAGAAGAAGGTGCTGATCAGCGAGGGCGCTGCTGGCGTCCTGCCCCTGCTCGACCTCTCGGGAGGTGACCGATGAAGCGCGCAGCGCTGCTCGGCGGCCTGGTCGTCTTGCTGGTGAGCCTGGTGGGCCTCAACAGCGCCTTGTACGTCGTGCAGGAGACCGAGCAGGTGGTCGTCACCCAGTTCGGCAAGCCCGTGGGCGAGGCCGTGGTCACCCCCGGCTTGAAGCTCAAGGTGCCGTTGCTGCAGGAGGTCAACCGCTTCGATCGCCGCTTCTGCGAGTGGGACGGCGAGCGGAACCAGCTCCCGACGCGCGACAAGCGCTTCATCTTCGTGGACACCTACGCGCGCTGGCGCATCTCCGACCCCCTGCTGTTCTTCCAGCGCCTCCGCGACGAGCGCGGCGCCCAGTCCCGCCTGGACGACATCCTGGACGGCGAGACCCGCAACGTCATCGCCCGGCACGACCTGATCGAGGTCGTGCGCACCTCGACCCGGGACTTCGCCGTGGACGACGAGGAGCAGCAGGTCCGCGTCGACGTCGACGGCGAGGAGGCCCACGCGGCGGACGACTTCAAGGTCGCCAACGGCCGCGAGGAGCTGGCCGCCGAGGTGCTGCTGGCCGCCCAGGGGCGCACCGCGGATCTGGGCATCGAGATCCTGGACTTCAAGTTCAAGCGCATCAACTACGTCGAGGCGGTGCAGGCCGAGGTCTACACGCGGATGATCTCGGAGCGGAAGCGCATCGCCGAGCAGTTTCGCAGTGAGGGCATCGGCGAGGCCGCGCGCATCAACGGCGAAAAAGAGCTGGAGCTGGCCCGCATCACCTCCGAGGCCTTCCGCAAGACCGAGGAGGTCCGGGGCGACGCCGACGCCGAGGCCGCGCGCATCTACGCCCAGGCCTACAACGCCGACCCCGAGTTCTACGCCTTCGTGAAGTCCATGGAGACCTACCAGCACGCCGTGGACGGCAACACGACCCTGGTGCTCGGCACCCGGGGCGAGCTGCTGCACTACCTCGAGGACGCCGGCGACTGAGCCTGGGCGAAAGATCCGCGCTCCTGGTGCACTCTAGGAGCGTGGTCCAGCCCCTCCCCATGTCCCGCTCCTCCGACGAGGAGTGCATGCGTCGGCTGTCCGAGGGCGATCCGGGCGGCCTGGGGCCGCTGCACCGGCGCTACGGCGGGCCCCTCGGCTCGCTGCTGCTGCGGGTCGAGCCCACGCTGGCCCCCGAGCAGGCCGAGGAGCTGGTCCAGGAGAGCTTCATCACGCTGTTCCAGACCGCGGCGCGCTACCGGGAGCTGGGCACGCTCAAGAGCTGGATCTTCCGCATCGGGCTGAACAAGGCGCGCTCCTGGCGCCGGCGGACCCTGCTTCGCCGGCTGCTGGGCCGTCAGCAACCTCGCCTGTCTGCGGGCCTGGGGGCCGAGAGCAGCGGCCCGGATCAGCAGGCCGAGGCCCGCCTGGCCCTGTCGCGCTGTCTGCAGGGCC
>CALGIB010000595.1 GCA_937915955.1 uncultured Pseudomonadota bacterium | reverse complement strand
GACGCCGCAGGCGCCGCTGTCGGCTGTTCATGGGGCATCCAGGACCGGGACCCAGAGGTTGTCCGGGGGCCAGCCCGGCGTCTCCCGCCAGGTGAAGATGTACTGATCGCCGGCCTCGACCCAGGCCTCCACGCGGAGGATCTGATCCGGGGTGTCCTCGGGGCCGGCCTCCACGAGGCCGTCATCCGGGTCAGGGGACATGAGGACGAGCGGGCGCTCGGGGTGGTCGAGCTGGAGCATGAGCTCCGGCAGGCCCAGCTGCTCGATGCGGGGGTCGGTGTAGCTCATCGGTGATCTCCAGCGCCCTCGGGCGGCTCCGTAGGGGCCAGGAAGTCACGGACCCGACGAGCCTGCAGGCAGGCCGCGTGCAGGTCGGTCAGGAGGCTGTAGACCTCGTAGCGCGAGCCCAGGCCCACCGACCACGCCTGAGGGCTGATCGTGTAGGGGGGCCGCGCGAAGGGCAGGAAGGCCGGCGCCGTGGAGAACACGCAGCCTCGCCACGCCAGGTCTGAGGGCCGGCCGCGGTCGTAGGTTCGCCCGGTCCAGTCCGGCCGCGGGAGCATGGGTCGACGGTGGGGCCCCCGAAACTCCACAGTGAGCTTCCAGGTGCCGGTCATGTCGTGCAGCCCGACGAAGAAGTCGGGGTGCTCGAGGAAGAACACGGCCTCGGACCGAGCCTGGCCGAGCCGCACGCGGAGGGGGACCCCGCCCATCGCGAAGGCCAGGTCGTTCAAGAAGAAGACCGTGGACTCCGAGGGGCGCTGGTGGACTCCGAGGCCAGGGTCCACCAGCATGGACGTTGGCCGCGCGGCCTCGAAGGCCGAGGCCAGGGCCTCGGGCTCCGGGGTCGACCCCGGCACGACGAAGCGGGCGCTCGGCACGAGCAGGTGCCCCGTCTTCTCTAAGAGGAGGTGGAGGGACAGGCCCATCTCCACCATCTCACGCACGGTGTAGTTGGGGTGTCCGGGCATCTCAGCCGTGAGGTCCAGGCCGGCGGCGTCGTCGGGCAGCCAGCGCCAGTCTCCCGGGCCGACCTCACGGACGGCCAGCAGCGACCAGAGCATGAAGGCGTCGTCGAGCAGGGACAGGCGTCCGGAGCTCCCGAGCACGAGCAGGGCCTCCGAGCGCCGCCCGTCCGACTCCAGGGTGGGGACGGTGAAGGGCGTCAGGTCGGCGGCGCTCACGGCGTCACCCGGAGGTGCCGATTGACCTCGTGGGCGTAGGCCGAGGTGGACAGCCTGAGGCCGTCGAGCTCCGCGATCATGTCCCGGAAGCTGTGCCCGAGCGTGACCTCGGTCTGGCCCCAGGCGCAGCTCACGCCGTTGCGCTCGAGGACGCGAGCGGCCTCCACGCCGCCGAAGAGCTCCAGGATGGGGGGCTCGTCCACGTACAGGTAGATCCTGCGCGTCAGGACACCCCAGCCCTTGAGCTTGGCGATGACCTCGTCTGCCCGAGCCCGCATGACCTCGGTGGCCTGACCTACGGTCGGCGTGTTCATGTGCTCTCCCAGGTTCTGCCTCGATCTATCGAGGCCAAGAAACATGGTCAAGTTTTTTATCTCTTGAGCCACTCGAAGACCCGCTGGTCCGTGGATCCGCGGAGACCGAGCATGCCGGACTCCTTCCAGGCCAGCTTCTCGGCCATCGCGTCGTCCAGGGTCCCCGGGGCGTGCAGCATGTAGACGTGGGTGTCGCGGGTCTGGCCGATGCGGTTCACGCGATCCTCGGCCTGGAGCTCGTCGGCCGGGCGCTGGAAGCGCTGACCAAAGATCACGGTTCGGCCCGAGACCAGCGTCACGGCCTTCGCGAAGGCCCTCGTGAGCACGAGCACCTTGCCGGACCCGGACTCCCAGCGGTCGACGAGCTTCTGGCGCTGTCCAGTGGGGGTCTGGCCGGTGCCCAGGAAGACCTCCCCTTCGCCGAAGAGGTCCTCGTAGAGCATGCGGGCCTCGGACGCGCAGCCCAGCAGCTCGAAGAAGATGATCGGGCGCTCGCCCTGCTTGATGAGCTCCTTGAGCAGGGGCTTGGCGCCCTTGGCCTTGATCGTCCCCAGCGCCTCACGCAGGCGGTGGGTCAGCGCCATCATCTGGGACTGGACGGCCTGGCGGACCTTGTGCTCGATGGCCTCGGGCTCGAGGCCCTCCTCCATCCAGTGGGCCCTGGCCTCAAACTCCTTCTTCAGGACCTCGACCTTCACCTCGTCCTCGACGCGCGCCAGGGCCATCCGGTCCTGCAGGCTCAGGTGGATGTGGAGACCAAAGCGGGTCTTCGGGGGCAGCTCACCGTGGCGCAGGCACTCGGCCTTCAGCCGCCGCACCGAGGCGCTGTGGAGGAGCCCGGCGAACTCCATGTGGTTGGATCGTCCGCTGTAGTCCGGTCGCGTCTTCCAGGTCCCATCGGGGTTCTTGCCGACGATGACCGAGGTCCGGCCGTTCGTCGCGCAGAAGCGCTTGCCGTAGGCCCACATGGCCTTCTGCTGGGGCGGCAGGCGGCCCAGGAAGCGGAAGATGGGGTAGAGGCTGATGGGCCGACCGTTGGCCATCTCCG
>CALGIB010000594.1 GCA_937915955.1 uncultured Pseudomonadota bacterium | reverse complement strand
GCTGGCTGCGATGTCCCTGGCGCTGCTCGCCGTCGGCGCTGATCGGCTGCTTCAGCCCGAGCCCGAGCCCGAACCCGGAGCGGCCGAGGAGCTGCTGGGTCGCCTGGACGAGGTCGAGGACCAGGCCCGGCGCAAGGGACAGGCCGAGCTGGTCGAGGCCGTCCAGGACCTCCGCGAGCGGGTCCGGGCCGTGCAGAAGGTCAGCCCGGTCGCGCCGGTCGAGCCGGTGGCGCGCCACCTCGTCCAGCCTGCCCCGCTGCCGCCGCCCCCTGAGCCGGTGGACCCCGAGGAGACCCCGGTCCCGGCCGAGTTCGAGACCCGCCAGGAGTACGAGCAGGCCATCGACCAGGCCCAGATGATGATGTCCCAGGACGAGGAGCTGCTCGCTGGGTTCTCGGCCGAGATCCAGGAGCGGCTCATGGAGATCACCCAGCTCGAGGAGCTGGGGAACAACCTGCTCGCCGAGACGCTGCGCGCGAACGAGATCAACGCGCAGCTGACGGGGCAGGAGTTCGCCTCGACCCAGACCCGCTTCGAGGGCTCGCAGCAGGATCTGATGAACCAGGCGCTCCAGCAGGCCGACCAGATGGCGCCGGCGATGTCCACCAGCGAGCTGGCGCCGGACAAGCGTGACCTGGCCGAGACCGCCAGCGAGGCGCACGAGCTGGCGCTGGCCCTGCAGGCCTCCTACCAGGACTTCCTCGAGGCCTACGCGGACGCCCTCCGCGACGAGCTGGTCGAGGCGCTGGACGAGGCGCACGAGACGGCCGACCAGGAGCGCGACGGCAACCTGGACATGGGCGCCGCGCCGACGGGCGGCTCGCCCGAGGCGAAGTCCGACGCCACGGGCTCGGCCGACCTCCAGGTCCGGGAGGACCAGCCGCCCGCCTCGATGACCCAGCTCGGGGAGATCAACGATCCCGGCGCCAAGAAGCTCGAGGGCATGAGCGGCGGCAGCGGCAGCCCCGACCAGGACGGCTCCCAGCCCAGCAGCGGCGGTGGCGCGGACGCGGGACCCTCGGCCGACAAGGAGCGAAGCGGCCCCGCCGGCACGCCCGGCGGAGGGATCGAGCAGCTCCAGGGCGGCCTCGGCCCGGGGAACATGAGCGAGCAGCAGCGCGCCCAGGTCCTGCAGGGCATGAACGAAAAGGCCGTCCAGACGGGGCCGGGCAGCGACTTCGACGAGGTCTGGTCCGGCTACTTCGACGAGGTGGAGCGGGCCCTGTCCGAGGAGGACATGCCCCCCATGATGCAGACCGCCGTGGTCGCCTATTTCAGCGGCCTCAGACAGGAGACCCCGTGACGCCGAGTGAGTTCCAGCAGGCCTTCGTGGCCACCCGCGTGCAGGTCCAGCGCGTCATCGTAGGCCTGGACAAGGTCGTCGACGGCGTGCTCACTGCGCTCTTTGCAGACGGCAATGTGCTGCTCGAGGGGCTGCCGGGCCTGGGCAAGACCCGCCTGGTCACCGCGCTCGCTGACGCCGTGGCCCTGAAGTCCTCGCGGATCCAGTTCACCCCGGACCTGATGCCCGCGGACGTCACGGGTACGCACCTGGTGGGCGCGGACGACAGCGGCCGCAAGCACTTCGAGCTGCGCCGGGGGCCCATCTTCGCCAACGTCGTGCTGGCGGACGAGATCAACCGGGCCACCCCCAAGACCCAGTCCGCCCTGCTCGAGGCCATGCAGGAGCGGCAGGTCACCCTGCTGGGCGAGACCCACAAGCTGCCGGCGCCCTTCATCGTCATCGCGACGCAGAACCCTCTGGAGATGGAGGGCACCTACCCCCTGCCCGAGGCTCAGCTGGACCGCTTCCTCGTGAAGCTGCACCTGGACATGCCGTCGGAGGACGCGCTGGTGGACATCCTCGGTCGGACCACGGGCTCTGGCGAGGACAAGCCGGCCCCCGCGTTGGACGGCCCGCGCGTCCTGGCCATGCGGCAGGTCGTTCGCGAGGTGCCCGCCGCGCCCGAGACCCTTCGGCTGGCGGCCCGCATCCTGCTGAGCACGCACTCCGACAACCCCCAGGCCCCCGAGGCCGTGCGTCGCTACGTGCGCTTCGGCGGCTCCCCCCGCGGCGTCCAGTCGATGGTCCTGGCCGGAAAGGTCCGGGCCCTGGTCGAGCGCGGGCAGTCCCGCCAGCCGGTGCTCAGCCCCGAGGACCTCGAGGCGGTGGCGCGGGACTGCCTGCGGCATCGCGTGATCCTGAACTTCGAGGGTGAGTCCGAGGGCATCGACACCGACGAGCTCGTCAGGCAGGCCGTGTCCGCGGCCCTGGCCAGCACCAGGGGTCGTTAGCCGATGGAGCTCGGCCCCGAGCTCCTGGCCAAGCTCGAGCTGCTCCGGATCGCGACGCGACGGGTGCACTCGGGCCGGTACGCGGCGCGCACACGCAGCCGGCGGCTGGGCGCGGGCATCGACTTCGCGGACCACCGCAGCTACACGCCCGGCGACGACCTGAAGTACGTCGACTGGACGCTGTTCGCGCGGCTCGACACGCTCATGATCCGCCTGAGCGAGGAGGAGACCGAGCTCAACGTGCACCTGCTCGTCGACGTCTCGGGCAGCATGGAGCTGGACATCGGGGACCGGCGGGGGACCCCCGGCGAGACCGACCCCAAGTCCCAGGTCGCCCGGTCCGCCGCCCTCGCGCTGGCCTACGTGGCGCTCTCGAACCTGGACCAGGTCCACGTCTGGCCCTTCGCGGGCGAGCTGGGCAGGCCGCTGGTTCCGGCGCGGAAGCGGGCCGAGGTGCTCAAGATCGACCGGCACCTGCAGGACTGCGAGCTCCCCCCAGGCACGGACCTGGACGGCGCCTGCAAGCGCTTCCTGCAGCTGTCCCGGGCCCGTGGTGTGGCGGTGATCATCTCGGATCTGCCCGATCCCAGCTGGCAGGACGCGGTCAAGCGGCTCCTGCACCAGCGCTACGACGTGGGCATCGTGCACCTGCAGGCCCCTGGGGAGCTCGAGGTGCCGCTGCGAGGCGAGCGCTTCGACCTGGTCGACGGCGAGACGGGCGAGATCCTGCGCGGGGTGACCCGCGACGAGGTCGAGGCCTTCCGGGCCCGGGCCCGGAAGGAGCGCGACGAGGTGGTCCTGTTCTGCCGCCACCACGGCGTGCCCCTGGTCCAGACGGTCACCGGCGAGCCCACGGATCTGGAGCACCTCGTGCTGACGCTGTTCCGAGGTCGGGGGCTGCTGAAGTGAGCCCACTGAGCCCCACTCAGGGCCTGCTGGCCTTCGGCCTGGCGAGCCTGGTCCTGGTCCTGCTCTTCCTGCTGCGGCGCCGCTCGGTGCGCGTGGTGGTGCCCTCGCTGGCGCCCTGGAGGCGCTCGGCGAAGCGGCGGGTGAACCCTGTCTGGCGTCAGCTCCTCGCGCTGCTCCTGCAGGTCGCGGCCAGCGGAGCCATCGCGGGCGCGCTGGTCGGGGACGAGCAGGTCGACGAGGAGGACACCCGGCCCCAGGTCCTGATCGTGGACGGCTCGGCGAGCATGGCCGCGGCGGGACGCATGGACGGGGTGGAGCCCTGGCTGCGGGGCAGCGAGGCCGGCTTGATCCTGGCCCGCGACGACCTGCAGGTGCTCGCGCCGCCCGGGGCCTCGCTCGCCCAGCAAGCCTACGCGCTGGAGCGGCTGGAAGCCGGCCTGGGCCTGGGGGCCGTGGAGCGGGCCGTGCAGGTGACGCAGGCGCTCGGGATTCGACCTCGGGTCCTCACCGACCGTCACCTCGATCTGCCCGAGGACGTTGAGCAGATCGTCGTCGGCAGCCCTGCACAGGACGTCTCGGTGGACAGCGTGGTCGCCTCGGCGGGGCCCGGCCTGCCCCCCGAGTACGCCATCCGCATCCAGCTCAGCAACCACGGCTCGGAGCAGCGTCTGGTCCGGCTCCGGCTCGAGACCGTCGACAGCGTGCTCGGAGACTCCCAGCTCGAGCTGCCGCCAGGCGAGACCGTCGCCCAAGTCTACCGGATGCAGCCGGTGGAGGCGGAGTGGGTGCTCGCGACCCTGGTCGACCACGAGGACGCCTTGCCGGCGAACGACAAGGCCTTCGGCCTGCTGCCCACGCTTCGGCCCGCGCGCGTCTGGCTCGTGGGGGAGGGCAACCGCTACCTGGAGGAGGTCCTCGCGGTCTTCCCCGGGCTGGAGCTGCGCAGGCTCGAGCCCGACAGCTACCGACGGCCGCCCTCCGACCTGGATCTGATCATCTTCGACCGCGTCGCGCCCTCGGGGCGGCCCCCCGGGGTTCCGGCGGTCTACATCGACCCCCCCCGCGGGACCGGTCCCTTCCCGTCCTGGGCCACGGCCAGGGAGCCGCTGTTTACGACCTGGGACTTCGGCCACCGCGTCTTCCGCGGCGTCGCCATGCGCCACCTCGTGGTCGAACAGGTCTCCGTCCTGCAGCTCCCGCGAGGCACCGGCCGGGTGCTGGCGGCCACCGACGATGGCCCGGCCATGGTGGTCTCCGACCAGAGCCCGCGCAGCCTCGTGCTGGGCTTCGACCTGACCCGCTCGGACCTCCCCCTGACCGTGGCCTTCCCGCAGCTCGTCTACAACCTCGTGCTCTGGGCCCGCTCCGACACGCTCGGCGAGGCCACCCCCGGGGGGCTGGACGCCAGCCTCGGGCTGCCCGTGGACCCCGAGGTCGGGGCCTTCGTCGAGCGCCAGGACGCCCTCGGCGCCTGGGAGGTCCCGCCCGGGAGCTCGGCGCTGACGGGGCTGGAGCCCGGCGTCTACAAGCGCCGCGACGCCCAGGGCGAGCAGCTCTTCGTGCTGGATCACCCCGCCTCCGAGTCCGGGACCACCGCCCAGGGCATGCCCGCGCCGATCCGCAGCGAGGAGGAGCCCGAGCCCCCGGGCCGTCCCCGCCAGGTCCTGCTGGCCCTGCTCGGCGCAGCCCTGCTGCTCGTCGAGTTCGTCGTGGCGCCGCGATGAGCCCCTTCGGGCTGCCCGCCGAGCTCTTCCAGGGCGAGCTGATCGGCTTTCGCGAGCCGACGCTGCTCTGGGCCCTGTTGCTGCCCCCGCTGCTGGTGGTCGTGCTGCCCCGGGCCAAGGCCCGCGAGCGTGCGCGCAACTTCGTCTCGCTCGTGCTGCGCGTCCTGGGGCTGTGGGCACTGGTGCTGGCCGCGGCTCGCCCCTTCGTCTCGCGCGAGGTGCCCGATCTGTCGCTGGTCGTCGCCGTGGACGGCAGCGCGTCGATGAGCGCAGCGCGGCTGAACGACGCGCTGGGGGTCGCGCGGCGCTACACGGATCACGCCGAGGTCCCCGTGGCCTGGCTCTCACTGGGCCGGGAGCTCAGCGTGGACGAGGGCCTGCCCGAGCGGGCCGACCCCAGCGCGGGCACGGACCTGGCGGCGCTGGTGGACCTGGCCGTGCTCCGAGCTCCGCCGGCGGCGAGTCGTCGCGTGCTGCTGCTCTCGGACGGGGCCGACACCCGCAGCTCGACCCAGGTCGAGCGTGTGCTCCAGTCCGCCGCCAGCGCCGGCGCCGCCGGGGTCGAGATCCACGTCGTGCCTCCCGGCGTGGACCGCCCGCAGCGGAGCTTGCTGAGCGTCGAGGGTCCGCTCACGGCCGAGGCCGGTGAGCGCGTGGAGCTGGAGCTGACCCTGGCCTCGAGCGAGGACGGCGCCGCCCAGCTCGTCCTGAGCGTCGACGGGCAGGAGTCCTCGCGCCAGGCGCTGGAGCTCAGCCAGGGCAGCCAGCAGCTGACGCTCACCCTGCGCGCTCCCCCGGCGGGCACCCACCGCCTCGAGCTCGAGCTGCATCCCGGCGACGACTGGCCCGAGGACGACCGCCGCGCGCGCTGGCTGGTCACGACCACGGATGGGCCGGTGCTGGTCCACGGACCCCGCAGCGAGTCGGTCGTCCGCAGCCTGGTCCGGGCCGGCCAGCCCGCGCGCTCGGTGGAGCGGGTCCCCTCGACCGTGCCCGAGGGCGCGGCCTTGTTCCTGCTGGGCCCTGACATGGAGACCTGGGACGAGGACCTGCCGGAGCGCCTGCAGTCCCTGGTCCGTGACGAGGGGCTGGACCTGCTCATCGGCGGTGGACCCCGGGGGCTGGGCAGCGACGAGCCCTGGATGGAGCCGCTGGACCGCACCTTGCCGGTGGCCTTCCCGGACAAGAAGAAGCGCCAGCCGCCTCCGCTGGCCGTCGCCTACGTCATCGACCGCAGCGACTCGATGGCGCGCAGCCAGAAGCTGGCGCTGGCGGTGGCCGCCGTCGCGCAGTCCGTCGAGATGCTCACGCCCGATGC
>CALGIB010000593.1 GCA_937915955.1 uncultured Pseudomonadota bacterium | reverse complement strand
GCCGGCGACATGAACGGCGACGGCTCGGACGACCTCATCCTGGGCGCGACGACCTACGATGCGGATCGTGGCCGGACCTACGTCCTGCTGTCCCCCTTCTTCGAGTGAGCGCATGGCCGAGACGACCCTGAGCACCCAGCTCCCCCTGGACCCCGACGCCGCCCGAGCCCTGGCCCAGCGCGCCGGGGCGCGATTGACCCAGTACGACTTCAAGGGGGACGACGGCGCGGGCCTGAAGTGGGAGCGCGGCTTCGGGCTCACGAACCCCCAGAAGGTGACCGCGCGCTTCGCTGAGGACGGTCAGGGTGGCACGACGGTCACCTACACGGTCAGCATCCTGGCGCTCATGGACCCCATCGGCTTCACCAAGGAGAGCTGCGAGCGCTTCATCGCCGAGCTGCAGGCCCACCACGCGCTGGAGTCCCAGGGCGTGGCCTTGCCCCCCGTGGTCAAGGACAGCAGGGGCACGACGACGCTGGTCGTCTCGCTGGTCTTCGTGGGGCTGTTCCTGGTCTGCGGCTTCGGGGCCCTGGTCATGGCGGCGATCTTCGGCTGAGGCGCTCGAGGTACCAGGCCGAGCGGGCGTCCTGGGGGTCGCAGTCGAGCGCCCGGTCCAGCCAGGCTTGGGCCTCGGGGTGGTCGATGGCGAAGCCGATCCGGCCGAGCCCGGCCCAAGCCTCGCAGGAGCCGGGATCCTCCAGGCTCGCCGCGCGCAGCGCCTCGAGCGCCTCGTCCACACAAGGACCGCGCTCCTCGGGGCACAGCCCGTTGACGGTGTGCCAGACCACCGTGCCCAGGTGCAGCCGCCCCTCGACGTCCACGGCCCCCTCCCGGGCGGCCTCGAGCAGGCGGCGCTTCTCGGCCTCGGGGTCGCGCAGGTAGTCCCCGCCCTGGCGTCCGCTCCAGGCGTCCAGGCCCGTCAGTGGGGGGGGGCGCTGGACCTGTCCGCCGGGGAAGACCTGCTCCACCAGCACCTCGGCGATGGCCTCGGCCAGCACCCGGTGGCTCTCCTCGTTGGGGTGGCAGTGGTCGAAGATCTCGCTCCAGCCGACCACCCCGTCCTCGGTCGTCGCCTCGAGCACCGCGTGTCCGTCCAGCGTCGCTGTGGCGTCCTGGTCCAGCGCGACGGCGCGCACCCGAGGCAGCGCGCGGTTGGGCGAGGGGTCCTGCTCGAGCGCCTGCCAGTAGAGCTCGAGGGCCTCCGGCTGGCCCTGCTCGTGCAGCTGCTGGGCGCGGGCGTAGGCCTTCGGCGCCGCGTTGTCCGTGCCGGGCCAGTCGGGCGGCGGGTACTCCAGGTTCACCGGCGGCGCGACCACGACCAGGGGCACGCCCCGATCCTGGGTCAGCTCACGGATGCGGGCGAGATCGTGTCGGAAGTTGCGCTCGGCGAAGCGGCGGTCGGCCTCGGTCAGCAGGCCCTGCTCATCGATCGGCAGGCGCTCGTCGTCGCTGACCTCGGTCTGTCCCCAGGCGCTCGAGCTGGCCTCGAGCGTGTCCGCGAGCGCGGTGTAGAGCGCTATCGACCGCAGGCGGCGCGACCAGGTGACGCCGGTCACCCAGGCGCGCAGCTCGTCCGGGGGCAGATAGCGGCGAGCGCCCATCCACTCGAGCAGCTCGTTGTTGCCGCTCATGAGGACGACGGCGTCGGGATCGAGCTCGACCAGCGCGTGCTTGGTGAGCTCCAGGAGTTGCTGGCTGGACCAGGCGATGCTGCCCAGGTTCAGCACCTCGACGGGCACGCCGTCCCAGGCCCCGGCCAGGTGCTCTTCGAGGCGGTCCGGCCAGGCGTAGGCGCGCGTGAAGCCGTAGCCGTGCACCGCCGAGCCCCCCAGCGCCAGGATCCGTCGCGTCCCTGCGGGTTTGTCCGCGGGCCAGGGGTGGGGCTGGGACTCGGTGCGCGCGACCCGGTAGGTGACCCCCTCGGCCTGGGCGGTGGGGAAGAAGGGAGGCGAGGGCACGATGTGCTCGCGACACCAGGACCCCCGTCTGTCGGCGTGCGCCTCGACGCCGGCCAGGCGCAGCCCCAGCTCGGAGAGACCGAGCAGTCCCCCAGCGGCCACGGCTGCGAACAGCAGGCGCCGAGCGAGCCCCACGCGCGGCCTGCTCAGGGCAGCCCTCGGGCGACGACCGGGTGCTCCTCGGCGGTCTGCCAGGGCAGGTCGTCGGGCCACCAGGCCTGCAGCGGGCCCACCAGCGCGGGCTCGAAGCTCTCGCCGGGTCGGGGCATGGCCAGGGAGACGCCTCGGGCCTCGGCCTCGCGGGTGACGCGCTGAGCCGGCTCGGTCCAGCCGTGCAGGGCCAGGTTCCAGAGGCCCCAGTGGATGGGCATCATCACGCCGGTGTCGCCCAGCCACTGGTGGGCCTTCACGGCCTGCTCGGGCCCCAGGTGCCAGTCCGGCCAGTTCCGGTCGTAGGCGCCGACCTCGAGCATCGTCAGGTCGAAGGGACCGAGGCGCTCGCCGATGTCCTCGAGCGCGCTGAACAGGCCGGTGTCGCCGCCGAAGTAGACGCGGTGCTCGGGCCCCACCAGGGCGTAGCTGGCCCAGAGCGTGTGGTTCTGGTCGAAGACCTGCCGGCCCGAGGCGTGGCGCGCCGGCGTCGCCGTGACGCCGAGCTCGCCCACCTGGTGCTGCTCCCACCAGTCCAGCTCGACGATGCGCTCGGAGGGCACGCCCCAGTACTCCAGGTGGCTGCCGACGCCGAGGGGCGCCACCCAGGTCACGTCCTGGTCCTTGAGCATCAGCACGGTGTCCATCTGCAGGTGGTCGTAGTGGTCGTGCGAGAGCAGCACCACGTCCAGCGGCGGCAGGGCGGACAGCGGCATTGCCGGCGCGTACCAGCGCTTGGGGCCCATCCAGTCCCAGGGGCTGGCGCGCTGACCCCAGATGGGGTCGGTCAGCACCGTGACCCCGTCGATCTCGAGCAGGGCGGTGGAGTGCCCGAACCAGGTCACGCGCAGGCCGGTCTCGGGGGCCTGCTGGAAGACCTCGCCCTGGGAGAAGACCACGGGCAGGGGCTCGGTGGCCTCGGCGTAGGGGCTGCTGCGGGTGAACCAGGACGCGCCGCTCTCCAGGCCGCCCACCCACATGGGGTCGGCGTTGACGAAGACGCCGTCGCCTCGCTGCGGCGAGCGCTCCATGCGCTCCAGGCGCGGGCCCGAGGCCATCTGACCGAAGGCCTGCCAGGCGTCCGCGACCAGCCCCGCGCCGCCGAGCAGGGACACCAGGCCGAGCGCTGCGGCGCCCCGGAGGGCGAGGCGCCTCATGGATTCGGGCCGTTCATGGGGAGTCTGTATCCCCACGGGCGTTAGGAGCGGGCAGGTGAGCCCGGAACAAGCCAACAACCCGCTGCACGGCGTGACGCTCCAGGCGCTGCTCGAGGAGCTTGTGGACCGCTATGGCTGGGAGGGGCTGTCCGATCGCGTCACGCTGGACTGCTTCGCGAACCAGCCCAGCTTGAAGTCCAGCCTGAAGTTCCTTCGGCGCACCGCCTGGGCTCGGGCCAAGGTCGAGCGGCTGTACCTGGCGGACCTGAAGGAGCAGGAGCGCAAGCG
>CALGIB010000592.1 GCA_937915955.1 uncultured Pseudomonadota bacterium | reverse complement strand
GTGGAGAACGGGACGGCTTGTCCCACCACGCCGCCGAGCTCCACCGCCAGCTGGGTCGACGGTCGCGCGGAGAGCCGGTCCGAGGCGCCGATCGGTGCGCCGGCCCGCGCGGATCCCGGCACCCAGAGCAGCCAGGCAGTGGTCCAGGTCACGAGCCAGCGTGTCGCAGTCATCGAGCTTGGTTGACGCTCCCTGAACAGGTCGGGTAGCTTAGCCCGGACCCTGACTGACCCCTGATCCGGCGCGCGCGCGCCGAAGGGGACAAGAGGGCGCCCCACCCGAGGCAAAGGGCAGCTCGATGCTCACCAAGACCAGCAACTCCATCTTCACCGCAAGCATCACGCTCCCCGTACTGATGCTCGCGGCCTGTACCAACGGCGACGGCGACAGCGGGCCCCAGTACTGCGCCCCCGAGGGGTACCTCGACTCGCCGATGTCCGTGGCCCTGGGCTCGGACGTCGAGCTTGATGGTGCGGCCGAGGTGGTCGTGGGCGAGCTGACCGTCACCTCGGGCTACCCGGCGGACTGCGACCAGAAGGGCAGCGAGGACCTGGTCTTCAGCTGGGACTTCATGTCCACGCCGACCGACTCGGCCGTCGACAAGGGCACGCTCACGGACAACAACTCGCCAGGCGCGGCGTTGACGTCGTTCACCCCCGACGTGGTCGGCACCTATGTGGTGAGCATGGTGGTCAGCGATGACCTCGAGGTGAGCGATCCCGTCGTAGTCGTCATCAACGTCGCCGCGGGCGACGCCGCTCCCATCGCGGACGCGGGGCCGGACCTGTCCGGCGAGACGGGCGTCCGTGTCGACCTGGACGGCTCGGGCTCCTCGGACCCCGAGGGCGCTGAGCTTGAGTTCAACTGGGCGGTCGCCTCCACGCCCTCCTGCTCCGACCTCGCGCCGGACGACATCTACAACCAGGGCACCGCGACGCCGTCGTTCATCTGCGACTGCGAGGGCATCTACACCATCGCCCTGGTCGTCGGGGACGGCAACCAGTGGTCCGAGCCGGACTACGCGACCGTCAGCTGCGACTCCGGCGACCTGCCGCCCGTCGCGGACGCCGGTGACTCGGGCGCCATGGCCCCCTGCGAAGGCTCGGAGGTCGAGCTCAACGGCTTCGGCAGCTACGACCCCGACGGCGAGCCGCTGGTCTTCAGCTGGGGCCTGGTCTCGGCCCCCGCGGAGTCCACCGCTACGGACGCGAACTTCTCGGACTCCGGCGCGGCCAACCCGACCTTCACCTGGGACGTGCCCGGCGACTACAGCTTCCAGCTTCAGGTCTTCGACGGCACGACCTGGTCCGCCCCCGACGTCGTGTACTACACGATGCAGGGCACCGAGGCGAACCAGGCCCCCTTCGCGAACGCTGGCTCGGCCGACTCCGTGTCGACGACCTCCGACTGCGAGCGCATGTCCTACACCGAGTGGGACTGCGACGACTGCCCCTCCTTCGAGATCGACCTGGACGGGTCGGGCTCCTGGGACCCGGACGGTGACGACCTGAACTTCCTCTGGTCCGAGGGCACCGGCGAGCCCACCATCGAGTCTCCGTACACGGCGGCCACCGTCATCTCCACCCCGGTCATCGCGGCCGAGTACAACGTGACGACCAGCTACACCTGGGACCTCGAGCTGACGGTCGCCGACTGCATCGACAGCGACACGGACACGGTTCAGATCAGCGTCGAGTGCGCTGGCGAGGGCAAGTGATCATGCGGAACTCCCTGACCATCATCGCCGGACTCGTCCTCCTCGCTGCCTGCAACGGCGGCGAGGACTCCGCGGTCGTCGACCCCAACGAAGCCCCCGTGGCCGACGCGGGACCGGACATCAGCCAGTCCGCGGACTCCGCGGTCGAGCTGGACGGCTCGGCCTCGTCCGACCCGGACGGCGACGCCCTCAGCTACAGCTGGAGCTTCGAGTACGTGCCCGAGGGCTCCGCGCTCGCGGACGCCGCGGACGCCTTCAAGGTCAACGACGCGCCTGGCGCCATCACGACGGGCTTCATCCCCGACGCGATCGGCACCTTCGTCGTCGCCCTGCGCGTCAATGACGGCGCCAAGTGGTCGGCCTACGACTACCAGGTCGTCGAGGTCACCACGCCCGAGGACTACCCGGTCGCGGACGCGGGCCCCGACCAGTCGGGCGAGAAGGACGTGTCCGTCACGCTGGATGGCTCGGCCAGCTACGACCCCAAGGGTCGGCCCCTCGAGACCTACGCGTGGACGATGGCGGGCGAGGCCCCCCAGCACAGCTCGATGACCTCCGGTGACATCGTCGCGGCCGACGAGGCCATCGCGTCCTTCGTCCCGGACGCGCTGGGCGTCTACACCTTCGCGCTCTCGGTCTGCAACGACCTGGACGTCTGCTCGGTCACCTCGGACGCCGTGGTCGTCACGATCATCGGTGACGACGGCACGCCCGTGGCTAACGCGGGCGCCGACCTCGAGGGCGAGGACTGCTACAGCCACTCGCTGGACGGCAGCGGCTCGGCCGACCCCGAGGACGACGCGCTCCAGTACTTCTGGGACGTGCAGAGCAAGCCCGCAGGCTCGGTCGCCACGAACGACAACTTCTCCGACAACCTGGCCATGTCGCCGACCTTCTGGGCCGACGTGGCGGGCGCCTACGTGCTGTCGCTGAGCGTCTACGACGGCACCCAGTGGTCCACGCCAGACCTCGTGGCCCTGACCCTCACCGATCGCGAGGTCAACTCCGCGCCGGTCGTCAACGTGCCGACACCTGCGGAGATCGACGCCGGCAAGGCCTGCTGCGAGGCCAGCGGCTACGTCTTCAACTGCGACGACTGCAAGGACCAGTCGATCGAGATCGGCGCCGACGTGACCGTGACCGACGCGGACGGCGACCCGCTGACCTACCTCTGGGAGATCACCGACGGCAACGGCACCCTCTCGGACTCGGACGCCCTTGAGGGCACCGTGACGCTCGAGGACATCGAGCCCGTCGAGCCGGCCCTGTGCGAGACCAACACGCACACGCTGAAGCTGACGGTGACCGACTGCACGGGCGCCGCCACCGAGGCGGAGGTGACGATCAGCTCCAGCTGCTGCGGCATCAGCCAGGACACCGGGCTGGGCTGCGAATAGGCGGACCGACGAGCACTCTGCGCCGCTTGCTGGGCGGGACCCTCGCGGGTCTCGCCTTCGCTGCTCTGGGGGCCAGCCAGGCGCCCATGCAGGAGCTGGTTCCCCTCGGGCGGATCAGCACGAGCGCGCTGCAGCCGGCGGTCGGCCAGCGGGTGGAGCTGGAGCTGCCCTACGCGGGGCCCTGGCCCGCCAGGCTGGACTGGCAGGGCGTGGACGGCAGCGAAGGCAGCCGAGCCTGGCTCACGCCGGACCAGCCAGGCCCCCATCGCGTCGAGGTGCTGGGGTTGCAGCTCGAGCTGCTCGTGGTGCAGGAGGCCCCGCCCCGTCCGCCGCCCCCTGATGCTCTGGTCACCTCGCTCCCCCAGCTGAAGGCCAGCTGCTCGGATGCCCGCTACCCGCAGCTGGCCGGCCTCTGGGCGGTGGGCTGCGGCGGCGGGGCCCAGGTCGACACCGCCGTGCACCTCGAGAGCCGGCTCGTCGTCGAGCTGCGGGATCCGGACGACGCGCCCGGCGTGGGTGGCGCTGGCGTGGTGGTCGCGCGGGACCGCGCCTGGACGCTGCCCGAGGGGCAGCCTGAGCGTCACCCTCGGCCTGTCGAGGCCGTAGCTCCCTGGGGCACCGACGGTCGGCGGGTCGCCATCTCCACCGCAGACGACCTGCAGTGGTTCGCGCTCGGCGAGCACACCCGGCAGCACCTGAAGGCCAGCCCCGCGCCCTGGATGCCCCCGGCCGTCGGGGACGCCCTGGCCTGGGTGGACGTGGGCGAGCGGGCGCTGCTGGGCGAGGACATCTATGTCTGGCGGGACGGCCTGCGGGACGCCGCGCCCCTGGTCCGGAGGGTGGGTGACCAGCGCCACGCGGCGGCGGACGGCGCCTGGGTGGCCTGGATCGAGGAGGAGCAGGTCTGCGTCGAGTCCGTCGACTCCGGCCTGCGGCGCTGTACGCCGACGGACGCCCACACCTCTCGCGGGCTCAGCCTGTCGGGGGACGTGGCCTGCTGGGAGCAGTGGAACGGGACCGACGCCGACATCCAGTGCAGCGACGGGCTGAGCCTGCAGCGTCCCGGCCACCAGCGCTCGCCGTCTCGGCAGGGCGACTGGCTGCTGTTCCAGGAGCGTGGCCAGGTGTTGGTGGCCCGGATCAGCCCCGCAGCAACCAGTCCCGGAGCGCTCGCGCCGCAGGACTGAGCGCGTCCAGTCCGGCGTGGTGCAGCACGAGCTGGCGGACCAGCGGCGTCCGGGGCTCCGGCACCTCGACGAGCAGCCCCAGGTCCAGGTCGTTCAGGATGGCGTGTCGGGACATGAGCGCCAGGCCGATGCCGGCGCGCACGTGGCCCTTGACCGCGGCGATGCTGGCCAGCTCGACGACCACCTCGGCCTCCGGGAAGTGGCGGTCCACCATGCCCCGCACGGCCGCGCCCTCGACGAAGCTGACGAAGGGCTGGCCTGGGCTCAAGCGGGGGCCGTCGAAGCGCAGTCGGGCTGCGCGCTCGGGCGAGGCGACCAGCACCAGCTCGTCGTCCATCCACGGCTCTCCGCCTGGCCCGATGCCGATGCCCAGGTCCAGCGCGCCCGCCTGGATCTGCTCCAACACCTGGGGCGTCATGGTCTCGCGAAGGCGGATTCGCAGCCCCGGCTGCGCGTCCTGGAAGGAGGCCAGGCGCCGGGGCAGCAGGTAGGTGCAGGCGGTGGCGCCGCCGCCGAGGCGCACCTCGCCCGTCCTCAGGCCCTCGATCTCCTGGACGGCGCGTCGGCCTCGCTCGAAGGCCCCCAGGCTGGCTCGGGCGTGGGGGACCAGGGCGTCCCCCGCGGCCGTGGGCCGAGCGCCGCGCG
>CALGIB010000591.1 GCA_937915955.1 uncultured Pseudomonadota bacterium | reverse complement strand
CCCAGCAGGCCGCCTTCGACGAGGCCCGCGCCCAGGTTCGGCTGGCCCCGCGCGGCACGGTCGCGGCCGAGCTGCCCGAGGGCGCTGTGCTGCAGGTCGACGGCGAGGTCCAGAGGTCCAGTCGCGCGAAGGTCGCCCCCGGCTACCACCGCGCGGTCGTGCAGATGAACGGCTCGATCGTGGCTCGCGCCGAGGGTCGGGTCACCGGTGACGAGCTCGTGGTCGAGGTCGGCGCCATGGCCAGCGAGCTCTCAGCCCTTCAGCCCGCGCTGGCCGAGGGCCCAGAGGCCTACGGCCTGGGTGCGCCCGTGGCCACGATGCTGGGTCGGATCGAGGGTCCGGTGCGGGTCGTCGTGCCCGGAAAGAAGGAGCCGCTGGTCTTCCTGCTCCAGGAGCAGGCGCTGGTGCTCGAGGGCACCCCTGAGCCGCCCCGCGAGGGCGCGCCCGCGGTCCTGCACCTGGCCGTGGGCGGCGGCTGGATGTACGACGGCGGCTGGTATGTCGAGAACTACTACGACGGCGCTCCCTCCGAGGTCGCCACGGTCAACGCCTTCACGCCGGTCGTGAACCTGGGCTTCGACCTGCACCCCGCCGGTCCGCTCTCGCTGGGGGCCGGCGTGGATCTGGCACTGCCCGTCGGCGCCTACCACACGCTGCCCAGCGCCGAGAGCACGGTCCGACCCCGGGTGCAGCCGCACCTCGCGGTCGGAGTGCAGCCGCTGCAGCTCACCGTCGGCTACCTCTTCCCCTGGCAGCTGGCGCTCGGCGCGCGGGGGCGCCTGCCCCTCGGCGAGAAGCTCGAGCTCAGCGGGGCCCTGGTCTATGGCAAGGGCCTCGGCTTCGAGCAGGAGGGCAACCCCGAGGTGGACTTCCAGGCCCAGGACGCCTTGACGGCGTGGCTGGCCGTCGGCGGCCGCTTCGGGATCGGTGGCTGAGCTGGCGCTCGATGCGCTGATCCTCGACCCTGGAGCGCGCTTCAGCTGCACGACCTGCGGGGGCTGCTGCAGCACCCCCTGGAAGGTGCCGGTCAGCGAGCAGGAGCGGGAGCGAATCCGGGCCCTGGACTTGGCGGGGGCCGGGCTGCCTGAGCAGCCCTTCGAGGGCTCGAGCCTGCGGAAGGGGCCGGACGGCGGCTGCGTCCTGCTCGGAGAGGACGGGCTGTGCGCGCTGCACGCCGCCTTCGGTGAGGACCAGAAGCCGCTGGTCTGCCGGCGGTTTCCGTACCAGCACGTGGCCAGCGACGAGCAGGTCTGGGTCACGGCGAGCTTCGGCTGCAAGGGCGTGCGAGAGGGTGGGGGAGCGCCGCTAAGCTCGGCGCACGCCGCCGCTGTGTTCGCGAAGGACCTGGGCGATGCCACGCCGGGCGTGGGCACGCTCTACCCGGTGGCGCCGGGCCGGGACGTCTCCGGCGCGGAGCTGGAGTCCCTGATCGAAGGCCTGGTCGAGGCCATGGGCGGCGAGGACCTGTTCCACGCAGCGCGGGTGCTCGCCGGCTTCGTCGGCGGCGGCGGGCCGGCGGCGGGAGGGGCCTGCGAGCCCATGCAGCTCAGCGGCGAGCTTCGCTACGCCTTCGCGCTGACCCTCTACAGCGACATCCTCGACCAGGACTCGGCCTGGGAGCGCCTCAAGGGCGTGCTCCGGCTGCCCAGGGCGCTGGAGTTCCGCCTCCGGTACGACTCGCGCCTGCTGGGCCGCGAGCTGGACATGGCCGACATCGCTCGGCATCCGGGACACCTGCCCGTCGAGAGCCAGGCCTTGTTGATCCGCTGGCTGCGCAGCAAGCTCCGCGGGCGGGTGATCTTTCGGGACGTGCCGACCTCGGCCTCGGGGGTGACGCGCACGCTGCTGCAGCTCGACGCGGTGCTCTATTTCTCGCGCGCCATCGCCCAGGATCGCGAGATCGTTCATGAAGACGTGCTCGAGGCGCTGCGCCTGGTCGAGGTCTTCATCGCCTGGCAGCAGGTGGTGAACGCGCTGGCAGCCCTGGACCCGCGGCTGCGGACCTTCTGGGCCAGCCCTGAGGTGGCCCGGGACGCCGCGCGGCTGTTCGAGCCCGCCTGAGCGTCGTCGCTCAGGCCAGCGCCTTACCCGTGTCCGTCCCCGCTTCGATGATCTGCTCTGGCGTGCCGATCGCCAGGATGCGCCCGCCGGCGTCGCCGCCCTCGGGGCCGACGTCGATGACGTGGTCCGCGTTCCGGATCAGATCGGTGTTGTGCTCGATCACCACGGCGGTCCCGCCCTCGTCGACCAGGCGATGCAGCACGGCCACCAGCTTCTCGACGTCCACGAAGTGCAGGCCCGTGGTGGGCTCGTCCAGGACATACAGCGTGCCCTTGGGCTTGCCGACCAGCTCGCGAGCCAGCTTGATGCGCTGGGCCTCGCCCCCGGACAGGGTCGTCGCCGACTGCCCCAGCCTCAGGTAGCCCAGGCCCACGTCCTGCAGCGCCTGCAGGGGCCGCCGGATGCGCTGGTGCGCGGAGAAGACCTCGAGCGCCTCGGTCACGCGCAGCTCCAGCACCTCGGCGATGTTCCGGCCCTTCCACCGCACAGTCAGCGTGGCGTCGTTGAAGCGCCGCCCCTTGCAGTCCTCGCACACCACCCAGATGTCCGAGAGGAAGTGCATCTCGACGAGGATGCTGCCGCGGCCCTCGCACTTGGGGCAGCGGGCCTCGGACCCGTTGTAGGTGAAGCGGCTCTTTGTCCAGCCTCGCACCTTCGAGGCGTTCGTCGTCGCGAACAGGTCCCGCAGCGAGTCCATCACCTTGGTGTAGGTGGCCGGCGAGGAGCGCGGCGAGCGCCCGATCGGGCCCTGGTCGACGACGACCACCCGCCGGATGGCCGAGGGCACCAGGATCTCGTCCACGGGCGCCGGCGGGGCCTTCTTGCTGAACCGGGTCCGCACGGCGGGGACGAGGGCCCCCATGACCAGCGAGGACTTGCCTGAGCCGGACACGCCGGTCACCACGGTCAGGCATCCGGTAGGGATCTCGACGTCCACATGCTTGAGGTTGTTGGCCCTCGCGCCCAGCACGGCGATGGGCTTGTGACCCTGGCGGCGTCGGGTCGGGACCGGGATGCTGCGGCGCCCGCTCAGGAAGGCGCCGGTCACCGAGTCCGGGTCCGCGCAGACCTGCTCGGGGCTGCCCTGGGCCACGATGTGGCCTCCGTCCTCGCCCGCGCCAGGCCCCATGTCGATGATGTGGTCGGCGCGCAGCATGGTCTCGCTGTCGTGCTCGACCACGAGCACCGTGTTGCCCAGGTCCCGCAGGCCCCAGAGCGTGTCCAGCAGGCGGCTGGTGTCCCGAGGGTGCAGGCCGATGGTGGGCTCGTCGAGCACGTAGATGCAGCCGGTCAGGCCGCTGCCGAGCTGGGTCGCCAGGCGGATGCGCTGGGACTCGCCGCCGGACAGCGTGCCGGCCCCTCGGTCCAAGGACAGGTAGCCCAACCCCACGTCCTTGAGGAAGCGCAGCCGGCCGGTGACCTCGGCCAGAGGCTGCTCGCCGATGTGGGCCCGTGCAGGATCCAGCTCCAGTCCTTGCCAGAACTCCAGGGCCTGATCGACGGTGCGGGCCGTGTGGCGGCTGATCGACTCTCCACCGATGGTCACCGCCAGCAGGGCCGGCTGCAGCTTGTCGCCCTTGCAGGCCGGGCAGGTGATCTCGCGCCGCAGCCAGTCCAAGCGGCTGGTCCATCCCTCGGTCACGGCGACGATGCCCTCCCACTGGAACTGCTCGACGACGTTGTTTCGAGTGGCCCCCCAGGCCTTGGTCCAGCGCGCGGTCAGCTCCACTTCGGGCAGGCCGTAGAGCACCGCCTGGTGGGTCTCGGGGCTCCAGTCCTCGATCGGCTCGGAGAGCTTGACGCCGAGGTGGCGCAGCAGGGCCTTGAGCCGCCCCGCCTGCTTCTTGCTCCGCTTGAGCACGCTGCTCACCCGCTTGTCCAGCGCGTCCCAAAGGGGTCGGTGTGGCTTGGGGAGCAGCAGGTCGGGATCGATGCCCGAGACCCGGCCCAGGCCGTCGCACTTCTGGCAGCTGCCGAGCCACGAGTTGAAGGAGAAGTGCCGAGGGGTGAGCTCCGGGGGACCCACTGGCCCGTGGTCGGGGCAGGTGGGGCGCTCGGTCAGGACCACCGGCTCGCCCTG
>CALGIB010000590.1 GCA_937915955.1 uncultured Pseudomonadota bacterium | reverse complement strand
CTGCAGCTTGAAGCGGAACGCCGGGTCGACCTGCTCCCCCTCCTGCGTCTGCTCCACCGAGACGACCAGCAGCCCCTCCTCGTGCGACAGCCCGAGCTTGAGCTCGGGGGCGCCGGCGCCATGGACCCACTGCTGGAAGAAGCCGTCCAGGTTGCGCCCGGTGGCGTCCTCGAGCGCGCGCTGGAAGTGGCGGGTGTGCACGGTCTGGTAGCGGTGACGGTCCAGATAGAGCCGCACGCCGCTCCAGAAGGGCTGGTCCCCCAGGTGGCTGCGCAGGGTGCTGAGCACGCAGGCGCCCTTCTCGTAGAGGTGTCGGTCGAACACGTCGATCGGCTCGCGGAACGCGTAGCTGACGATGGGCCGGCAGTAGCGGCTGTCGGCCTCGGCGAAGTAGCCCTGCGCCTGACCCCAGCTGTAGATGGCCGCGGCCTGGGGGCCCTCGGTGGCCTCGACCCAGAGCACCTCGGACCAGGTGGCCCAGCCCTCGTTCAGCCAGCCCTGGCTCCAGTCCTGACAGGTCAGCAGGTCACCGAACCACTGGTGCGCCAGCTCGTGCAGGACCAGCGACTGCAGATCGTAGTCCTCCCAGCTGCGCTCGGTGGTCAGCAGCACGTCCGTCATCGTGGTGGCGGCGATGTTCTCCATGCCGCCGAAGATGAAGTCGTGCACGACGACCTGGTCGTAGCGAGGCCAGGGGTAGGGCCCGAAGTGCTGCTCCAGCACGCCGATCATCCTGGGCGTCTGGCCGAAGACCCGCTGCACCTGCTCCTTGGGCGTGCCCGGGGGGACCAGGTAGTTCACGGGCAGATCGCCGTGGCGATCCTCGTGCTGGTCCAGCTCGGCCACCACCACGGTCAGCAGGTAGGCCGGCATCGGCTGGTCCTGCACCCAGATCCAGCGCCTGTCCTCGCCCTCGTCGATGCAGCCCTCGAGCCGGCCGTTTCCGACGGTGCGGTAGGCCTTGGGGGCCACGATCTCGACCCGCCAGGGGTGCTTGACCGAGGGGTGGTCGAAGCAGGGCAGGAAGAAGTGCGCGTCCTCGTCCTGGCACTGCGACCAGACCTCGTGGCGGCGCTGGGGGTGGGCCTCGTCGGGCCCGACCCAATACAGGCCGTGCCTCGGAGAGCCCGACCAGATCACGGTGATCAGGGTCTCCTCGCTCAGCCCGCGGAGCTCCAGGACGCCCTCGGCGTGACGCCAGCTGGGGGCGCCGTGCACCTCGTGGACCTGCACCTCGTCCAGGTGCAGCCGCACGATGCCCAGGCCCGCGGCCGTCGGACCGACCAGGATCGAGGCCCTGCCCTCGAGCAGGTGCCGGCGAGGGTCCAGGCGCAGCTCGAGCGCGATGTGCCGCAGCTCGAAGGCTCGATCCGGCCCGTAGTTGGGCAGGACGCCGGGCTCGGCGAAGGCTCGGCGGCGGGCGAGCCGGGTCCAGGCGAGCTCCCTGCTCTCCTCCACCAGGCTGTTGTCGGTGAGGAAGCGCAGACAGGGCATGGACTACTCGGACTCTTCGTCGGTGGGGGCCGGCAGCAGGATGTAGCCGGTGGTCATGTCGCCCAGGAAGGCGCAGGCCTCGGGGCCGCGCAGGTCGAGGAAGGAGGCGACGTAGCCGGCCATCACCGCGTCCAGCTTGCCCTCGAGCTCGCCGAGGCGCGAGCCGTTCATGGCGCCGAGGTCCGCGTTGACCAGGTCCTCGAGCGCGTCGCTGTCGTTGAGCTCGGGGTCCATGAAGGGCAGCTTGCCGTAGATCTGCTCGCGGTATCGGTTCGCGGCGTCCTTGCGGGCGCCGATGGGGCCGCTCTTGATGCGCAGCGGCCGGTCCAGGCCGAAGAGCAGGATCTGGGCGGCCTGGGCGCAGGTCTCGATGACCCGGTCCTGCTCGGCCTGGGGGTTGGGATCGAAGCCCATGCGCATCAGCGCGCGACCGATGGTGCGGGGGTGCGAGGCGTTGACCGTGTTCACGGCGTACTCGTCGATCTGGTAGCGCCCGAAGTGGTGCTCGAGCTCGGTGTCCACGGGGCGGCGGCCGCCGCTGTTCTCGACGATGAGGGGGGCGTTGACGGACAGGATGGCGCCGCCTCGGCCGCGGTTCCGGGCGACCCAGGAGAGCACGTCCTCGTGAGCGCGCAGGTGCGCGGTCGAGACCAGGCTCACGGTGCCGTCCTCGGTCGGCTCGAGCACGGCTCCGGCGGATGAGGAGCGAGGAGCCCAGGCGAGATCGAGTCCGAGGTAGCGCATGAATGTCCCAATGTGTCCGCGCAGAAAGGCGGCGTGTTCGCGTAGGAGTCGGCGAGTCCCGGGGCTTAACCCCTGGAACCCAGGCGGCCCAATGCCCAGGAGACCGAAGGTCGGGCGACCAGCAGCTCCCGCCTCGCGCCGCTGGAGTTGTCCAGGAGCGTGCGCGCCAGGACCGCCGCCTCCCGCCGCTCGGCCTCGCCCCCCGAGGCGTGCAGGCAGGACAGGAGCAGCGGCAGATCCGCGCCGAGGCGGGCCTCGTCGATGGCCATCGCCAGCACCTCGGGATCCCCCAACGAGCCGGCCTGGAGCAGCACCCGGGCCAGGGGAGCCCTCGCCCCCTGGGCCTGCAGCTCCTCGACGGCGCGGGCCAGCGACTCGGCGTCGCCTCGGAGCAGGCCGTAGAGCCCCCGGCTCCAGGCCCCCTGGACGCTCAGCCCCGCCGGATCGGCCAGCGCCGCGATGCGCCCTGCGGCCACCGAGGCGGCGTTCCGGTCCCCGGCCAGCAGCCGGGCCTCGACCCGGGCCTCGAGCCAGGCGCAGCGATCGGCGACGCTGGACTGAGCGCTGCCGGCCAGCCAGGCCCGCTCGAGCTCCTGCGCGGCCCGGCCCGCCTGGCCGAGCACCACCAGCAGCCGAGCGCGCACGATGCCTGCGCGCGCCACGAGGTGACCCAGGCCCTCCGCGAAGGCCACGCGGTGGGCCTCGCGCAGGGCCTCCGCGGCGGCGTCCAGGTGACCCAGGCGCAGGTGCACCTGGGCCAGCTCGCAGAGGCAGGTGACCAGCCGCGTCGGGGGGCCCTCGCGCTGGAGCCAGGACCGCTCCTGCCCCAGGTGCCTGAGCGCCGGCCCGAGGCGACC
>CALGIB010000589.1 GCA_937915955.1 uncultured Pseudomonadota bacterium | reverse complement strand
CAAGAGGGAACGCTGATGGCCAACAACAAATGCTGCAAGAAGGCGACCGACGGCTCTCGGAGCGTCTGGCAGTGCCGCTGCGGGTACTCCTGGTGCCAAGACTGCCTCCATGAGAAGAACGAGGCCATGCCTTCGATGCCGATGAAGGGCGCAAAGGTCGCTGCGAGGCTCTTTGGCGAGGATACGGCGGCGCAGGTCATCGGTGCTGTGGAGACTGTCGTAGCGAACGACTACAGGTGCAGCCAGCCCGGATGTGGAGCGACTATCTCGTTCGCCCAGAAGACCACGACGGTCGTATAGCTCCAGAGTGACAGGCGGTTGCCGATGCCTCAGCCGTTCCCGAACTTCATCCCGGCCAGGACCGTGACGACGCGCTGCTTCGCCGTGATCGTCCGGTCGCAGTACCGGCAGGTGTAGTCGCTGAATGCAAGACGACCGAACGCCGTCTCGCCCACGGCCACGTTTTGCTTCGACAGGCAGTCCTCGCACCATCGGTACCCGCAGCCGCACCTCCAGACGCTGCGAGTGCCGTTGCTGGCCTTCGGACAGCAGGAACTCCGCTCCGCGCCCTCGGGCCGCGTGTTCCCCAACTTCCGCATCACGCGCGGCCCGGCGACAACGGAGCCGAAGGTCGGAGACTCTCTCAGAAGCTCTGCCGCGATCTCCTGGTAGCTCCCGTGCGCGGTGACCGTATCGGCGTAGACCGATGTGTCGAACGAACTCAGGCCAGACCGCGCCGACGGTCCGGTGAACCCCAGCGCGTGAGTGCTGGTGATCTCTCCGATGCGGAAGAGGAACTCCAGGACCAGATCCGAACGGGACCAGTAGACCTCCGGCGGACGGATGCTGTTTTCGACAACCCGCTTCAGTGTGAGGTCTTTCAACCTGACCGCTGGGGCCAGGGCGATCACCGACTCCAAGGAGTTGACGCGTCCCGACTCGGCGGCTCGCAGGACGATGCGCCCTCCGAGCGAGTGTCCTACCAGGATGACGGGCCGGTTGAGCGCCTGAGTCCAGTGCTCCGGCGCGGATCCGACTACGTCAGCGAAGCCCACAGCGTCTTTCCACGCCTTGGCCGCGACGTCGTACGCCAACTGGGCAATCGGGATGCCAACAAGGGCAAGCCCCGGAGGGCCTACCGCTGCCACAGCAGCGAGGCCCACGCCTGCGGATGTGCTGGACAGGGCATCAAGTTGCTCGACGAGGACCTTGAGCGGGGACTCAGGTCCGAGTCCAGAGGGCCAGTGCAAGACGTAGCTGGCGAGGTCGTGCCTGCCGGCCACCGCCACCATCTGCCGCCGCCATCCGGGCTGCTGGGGGTCTCCTTCGCTCAGGAATCCGGGCACGAAGATGATCGCGGGCCGGTCGGGCTTCGTCGCGGTGTTCCAGTGATGTAGGAAGCCTCGTTCGTACTGGCCACGACCACCGAAGGCTTCGGCGATCAGGGCACCAGAACTGCCCAGATCCAGAACTGGGAGCAGATCGATCATCGAGCCGCCAGCCCCCTGATGACGGAGTTCAAGGGCACACTCGATGCTGCCGAGGCTTAGGGTTTGGCTTGACGGAGGTACTGTCGGTAGAAGGCAACGGCCTCTTCTTCCGACGCGTAGTCCTTCAGGCTGGCCCCCTTGGTCTTGCCATCGAGGGGCAGGAACCCGACCTTCCACACGCCGAACATCGGAGTGCGACCGACCGTGAGCACCCCCTTCATGCCCTCGTGGGTGATGATCTGGGCTTCATGCGGGAACATGATGTAGCCGGGATCTCCGGGGATGAACTGCTCCTTCACCCACTTGAGCATGCCCTCGGCGTCGAATTCGATCTCGCCCCCCTCAACATCGACCTTGGCCATCGGCTTCACTCCTCCCACAGTTCCGACCTAGCTCGTACCTGCCGTCACGGTACAGCGGTCACTGGAACTGCGGCACCCTCGGGAACCTGATCCCGTTGGTTCCGCAGGGCTCCACCTCCTGGCAACTGGGGGCCTGATCGGCCAGATCACGGCCTTGTTGGACTCCATCACAGCCATGACGAAGCCCGTCAACGCGAAGCTGATGCCCGCCTGCTCGAAGCTGATGCCGCCATGCTGTTTGGCGGACCCATCAGGCTCGAAGCTGAATCCGTACAGGGCTGGAGCAGGACCCCATTCCCGGCGAAGATGAACTCCATCGACAGCCGAGATCGGCCGACGTAGACTCGATCTGACGCAGGAGACAGCCCCCGGAGTCCCCCATGGCCAGCCCTGGCCCGCGTCCCTCTGCGTCCCCCGACATCCCGCTCTGCCTTCTCGATCCGCTGTCTGTCGTCGGTCTTCGTCGTCTTCAGCGCGAGCAGCCCGACCGTTGGGCCATCACGCTGGGTGCAAGCCTCCCCGACCTGCCTACCCTGACCGCCGAGATGACCGTCCTGACCGCGCTCAAGGCTGGCGTCCTCGACTGGCATTCGATGCAGCGGCTCGGTGCTTCCGCGTTCCGTCGCCATCGTCAGGGCTGCGCCCAGGCCGCCAAGGTCGCGGCCAACATCAAGCTCGCGGAGATCAGCGATGCGGTCCTCTTGGAGACGCGCGGCAGGCTGGTGCGCCAGCGCGTGGCAGCCGAGAGCACGAGCCGCGTGCTGACGATCC
>CALGIB010000588.1 GCA_937915955.1 uncultured Pseudomonadota bacterium | reverse complement strand
GGGACAGGACTCCGGTGGTCTCCGCTCAGTCGGCCGACGTCGCGCCGATGACCTCGGCCTGGCCACGCGCTCGAGACCTCAGTCCTTCCGGCGCAGCGGCTCCAGGTCGGCCTCCAGCTCCTCGACCGGTCGCCCTCGGGGGCCCGTGCGGGCCACCGGGTTGCGCAGCTCCTCGGCGGGCTTGCCGCGGATGATCGGCTTCTGGCGCTGGATCTGCCGCTCGCGCAGCAGGCGCCGCGCCTCCTCCCGCACGTGGTCCTCGAGCACGCCCGTGCTGGCGATGAAGCGCAGGTCCTGCAGGCGCAGGGTGTTCATCAGGCGCGAGGCGATGGGGTGCGGACAGGCCGGGTTGCAGGCCAGGGCCTTGCGCACCGAGTAGCGCGTGGCCCACTTGCGGTGCGTCGCGATGACCTCGAGCACCTGCCCGGTGGTCGGTCGCAGCGCCGCGATCGTGATGACGTCCCGCTCGACCAGGCGGGGGTTGTCCAGCAGGATGCGGATGACGGTGGGGTTCTTGTCCCGCATCAGGCGGTCCAGCTGGTCGCGGTCCATGTGCCGGGCGGCGCTCTTTCGCTGTCCCAGCGGCAGCTCGAGGTAGGGGTTGTCGGGGCCCGAGCCCTCGACGGTCACCCGCGGGTCGTGCCGCCCGTGGAAGAACATCGGGCTGACCTCGCGGAGGTGGGCGGCGGAGGCGGCTGTGTAGAGGTCCTCGATGCGCTCGTACTCCAGGCTCTCCCGGAAGAGCTTGCTGTTGAGCGCGAGCTCGGTGGCCGCGTGTCGGAAGTCCGCCAATCCGCTGCGGCCCTTGATCGTCAGCACGTGCAGGACAGCCAGCAGCGTGGCGTCGTCCACCGTGCGCGTGAAGGTGCGGATCACCTCGGGCAGCAGGCTGCGATCGCCGATCGCGCGGATGCGCATCGCCAGGTTCTTGGCGAGGTGGTAGGCCAGCCCCTCGTCGCCCTCGTTGAGGAGCTGACGCAGGCGCTCCACGACGGCTTCGACGTTCTGCACGGCTGGCTATAGTAGCCCCTATGGACAAGCTGAAGCTGCTCATCGCGGGCTCGGGGGCCCTGGCCATCGCCGCCGGCGCGGCCTGGTTGCTCTGGCCCGACGAGCCTGCGCCTGAGCCCGAGCCCGTCGTAGAGCAGGAGATGGACGAGATCGAGCAGATCGATCTGATGATGGCCATTGGCTACATCCAGCAGGACGAGGAGGTCCTGGACGCGATGGAAGGGGCCGAGGCGCAGGACTAGCGCGTGTTCGCGGTCCTCTACGCGCTGATCCTCGGCGCCCTGATCGGGGGCGTCCAGCTGCTGCAGATCCAGCTGCCGGCGGACGAAGCCGAGGTCGCCCCGCAGCCCGTGGCCGAGTTCATCGCGGTCCCGCCTAAGCCCGAGGGCGCCCAGATCAGCGAGGGCGACGGCGAGGGGCAGCTGTACACCGAGGAGGGCTGCCGGGCGCGCACCGACGGCTACCGCGAGGCCTGCTTCCACGCGCTCGCGCTGCAGCGGGCCGAGCGTGACCCCGAGGGCGCCTTGGGGGCCTGTGAGGAGCTGGACGAGGACAGGCTGGAGTGCATCGCCGACGTGGCTGAGCTGCACAGCGTGGTGGACCGGGACTGGAGCGAGAACGCCTGCGCGACCATGATCCCGGTGGAGCAGCGCAAGTGGCACGGCCAGTGTTGGTTCGGCATCGCGCTGGCCTGGTCCACGACGGACTACGACTACGCGCGCGGCACCTGCGAGAGGGCCCTGGACTGGAAGAACTTCTGCCGGCACGACGTGAACGGCGAGATCTCCCAGGTCGATGCCCAGGCGGCCTTCGACTGGTGCCAGGACACGCCGATGACGGAGCTGCAGCGGATCGGCTGCTACCACGGCCTGGGCAAGTACCTGGGCCGCGTGGACGTGCCCAAGGCGCTCGAGACCTGCCGGTCGGTGCCGAGGACCCAGGACATCCACCCGCAGCAGTGCTTCCACGGGCTGGGCTGGGCGATCGCCGAGTCCGACCCGGAGCTGGCGCTGTCCACCTGCAAGCGAGAGGGCGGGGACTACTCGGACAGCTGCTACCTGGGGGTCTCGGCCAACATGAAGCGCTTCGACCCGGCGAGGGCCTTCGAGCTGTGCGAGCTGGTCGTCGGCGACAAGCTCAAGCGCAGCTGCGAGAAGTTCGCCGCCCGCTGAGCTCTACAGGCTGCTCCTCGACGCGGCCACCACCGTGACGTCCTCGACCCCCGCCTGCTGCGCCGTGAAGAGCACCTTCCGCAGCAGCTCGTAGGGCGCGTCCTCGTCCATGCGCACCTGCAGCGGCTGGCCCGCGCGCATCTGCAGGGCCTCGTAGATCTCGCGGATCAGGGTCTCATCCTGCTCGACGTAGAAGCGGCTGCCCGCTGCGCGGACCCCTCCCAGGTAGATGGCCTCCTCCGTCACGTCCAGCTCCAGCGAGGTGTACACCGGCCGCTCCGAGGTCGAGGTCGGCAGCGCGAAGGTCTTGTCGTCCGGTCGCACGGGCGGATCGGTCGACCAGCTCTTGAGCAGGAAGACGAGCAGGATGGTCAGCATGTCGACCATGGGTGCCAGCGCCGCGGCGCCGAAGTCTGCTCTCTTGCGGGCGGGCCTCGTGAGGCGCCTCATGGGGCCTCCTCGGCCGGCGCGGCGGGTGCCTCGGCGGGGCCCGCCTCGATGCCCCCCAGCGCGACCTCGGGGAAGAGCTCGCCGTCCCGGTCGGCCCGCACAGCGTCCATGAGCAGCACGACGTCCCGCCCGGGCACCGCGTCGCCGGGGATCAGCAGCACGCGGGTCCGCTCGGGATCCAGGCGCTTGAAGGTGCGCAGCGCAGCCTGTAGCCCCGCCAGGTCCAGGGCCTCCCCTGCGGGATCGACCTCGACCACCCTGGCCTCGGTCTCGCCGATGTTGGCGCCGACGTCGCTCTTTCGCACGCTGGCTTGCACGGTCAGCGTCTTGCCCTCGGCGCGGACTGTCAGGTCCTCGACCGCGCCCGGCAGCTCCGGAGGGAGATCACCGCTGCTGGGGATGCGCAGGTCCAGGCCCACCAGCTTCTGCACCGAGGTCGTCAGCAGCAGGAAGGGCAGCAACAGGAACATCAACGCCACCACGCTGAGCAGCGCGGGACGAGGGTCGACAGCGCGGCCCCCGGGGGCCGCGATCAGCCGTCGGATGAGCCCCTCCGCAGGGCCAGGGCGAGCTCGCCCGCCAGCTGCTCGAGCTCGGCGATCCGGCGGTCGACCAGGCCGGTCAGCAGGCTATGCAGCCCCAGCGAGGGGATGCCCACCAGCAGCCCGTAGGCGGTGGTCGCCATGGCCGTGGAGATGCCCTCGGACAGGCGCACGGCGCGCTCACCGGCCGAGGCGTCACCTAGGCCGGAGAAGGCCAGCATCAGGCCGTAGACGGTCCCCAACAGCCCCAGCATCGTGGCCATGTTGGCCACCGCTGCGACGTAGTCCACGCGACGAGACAGATCGCCCTGGGCCTTGGCGGCCGCAGCCCCCATCGCCTCCCAGGCGGCCTCGGCGTCGGCCTCGTTCGCGCCTGCGGTGAGGACCTCGCCCACGGGGGTCGAGCCCGCGGCCTGAGCGGCCTCGGAGCTGCGACCCGAGCGCAGGAGGGCGGTCAGAGCGGGCACGTCGACCCGCCACTTCAGCCCAAGGAAGACGCCGCGCTCGACCGCCACCGCCAGCACGAAGGCGAGCAGCGCGGTGACCGCGTACATGAACATCTGGCCTTCACCTTGGAAGGCCGCGAGCAGGTAGTCGAGCATAGGGCCTGTTCCTTGCAGGATCCGGGCGGGTGTGCAAGCTTGCCACACCTTCAGGATCGGAGCTTCGATGCAGCTGTTGCTGCTGCTGGCCTGTACTGGCGAGCAGGACTGGACCCAGGCCGAAGACTGCGAGGGCCTGAGCCCGACGCAGACCCGGGACCAGTGCCTCTCGGACGTGGGCATCCTGCTCGCGGCCACGGATCTGGCCGCGGGGGAGGCGCTGATCGAGCAGATCGAGGACCCGCTGACCCGGGACTACGCCTGGCACTCGCTGACCCGCGACATCGCGCAGGAGTCCTACACCTACTGCAACCGCATCGAGAACGAGAAGCTGGTCGGCCGCTGCAAGAGCATCGTGTCTCGCCCGCACATGCACGAGCACCTGAAGAACCCCGTAAAACAATTGTGGTATTAATATGATGAACGGTAATTTACACCATGTCAAGACGAGTAACAGTAATGATTGAAAATAACATAGATAAAAAAATCAGAAATTATCAATCTAAAATAATACAAAAGAAAAATTCAACGTATAGTTATTCTAGAGCAGTAAATGATTTGTTAAGAAAAGCCATCTAGACGTACAAAAATATATTTTTAAGAAAATTCAGGAAATAGTGTTAATTGGTTAGATTGGAAATATACTGAATACCATTCGATCTAATTTTGAATGATTAAAGCGGTTTGACATTC
>CALGIB010000587.1 GCA_937915955.1 uncultured Pseudomonadota bacterium | reverse complement strand
TACGGGCTGGCGGGGGAGCCCTTCGCGCTGAAGGTGGCTGTGATGGACCGCCTCGGCAACGCCCAGCCCGGCTGGAAGGGCAGCCTCGAGGTCGAGGGCCAGAGCCACACGCTCGGACCCCAGGACGGGGGCTGGCACGACTTCGAGCTGAGCCTGGATGCGCCCGGCGTCTACCGCGTCGAGGTCGACGCCGGAGAGCTCGGCGCTCAGACCAGCAACCCCATCGTGGTCACCGCCGAGGCCCCCGACCGCCAGCTGTACTGGGGCGACATCCACGTCCACCACGGCCACAGCACCCCCGACGGGGCCGGCGGTCAGGTCAACGACAACCACACCTACGCCCGGGACGTGATCGGCCTGCAGGTCGTCAGCGAGTCCATGAAGCTGCCCCCGATCGAGATCGAGGGCGAGGAGCTCTGGGAGTACCTGCAGGAGGACTGCGTCAGCGCCAGCGCCGAGGACTACCTGGTCCTGCTCGGCTTCGAGTGGATGGGCAACCTGGTCGGCGAGAACCAGGGCCACCACAACCTCTACTTCGACGCCTGCGAGGTCGAGCTCACCACCCACGAGGAGCTGGGCGAGCTGGCGGCCGAGGACGGGGTCTACTCCTGGATGGAGGCCCTCGAGCAGGCCACCGGCGTGCGCAGCGTGGCCGTCCCCCACGCCACCATCTACACCGGCTTCAACTGGGCCGACCGCGACGACACCCTACGCAGCGCGGTCGAGATCTACAGCGAGTGGGGCAACAGCGTCGACGCCGAGCAGCCCGGCGGCGTCCAGGACGCCCTGTCCAAGGGCTTCCGCCTGGGCTTCATCGCCGCCAGCGACAACCACGACGGCTGGATGGGCAACCCCTTCTCCGAGAAGTCGGCCCGCAGCGGGCTGGCCGCCTTCTGGGCCCCCGAGCTCTCCCGCGCCGCGATCTGGGAGAGCCTGCAGGGCAAGCACACCTACGGGACCACGGGCTCGCGCATCCTGCTCGACATCGAGCTGTCCGACCGCCGCGGCAGCGTGCGCGAGGGCGAGCTGGCCGTCGCCGAGGCCCCCACGCTCCGCTGGACCGCGCACGGCACGGACACCATCTCGCGCGTGCGTGTGCTCGCGGTGGACCAGACCCAGGCCGGCGCAGCCCTTGAGCTGGTCCGGCTCGAGCCCGGCGAGCTCGACACCGAGGGCAGCCTGGCGCTGAGCGACTGGACCGGGCAGGACCTGGCCGTCTGGGTCGCGCTGGCCCAGGACGACGGCGAGCAGGCCTGGTCCACGCCGATCTACCTGACCCAGGACTGCGCGCAGGGCGGCGCCGACATCTCGGGGCTCTGCGGCTCGGACAGCGCCGAGCCCGACGACACCGGACCTGCGACCCACGACAGCGAAGACTCCGGGCCCCGGTCCCGGTGTGACGAGGGCTGCGGCGGCAGCGGCTCCGCGCTCCTGCTGCTGCCCGGCCTGTTGCTGGCTCGCCGGCGTCGATGAGCACCCCCCCGGAGCCCAGCGACCCGCCGGTCCAGTTCGTCCAGCTGCCCTCGGGCCCGATGGCCTACACCGACGAGGGACAGGGCCCCCCGGTCGTCCTCGTCCACGGCTACCCGGGCGGCCCTCGCGACTGGCGCTGGCTGGCCCCCTGCCTTCCCGGCCACCGCCTCCTTCGACCGCAGCTCCCCGGACTCGGCCAGACCCCGCTCGCAACGGGACCAGCGGCCGATCTGCCTGGGCGCGCCTCGCTGATCCTCGCCTTCACCCAGGCGCTCGGGCTCCAGCGCTACGTGCTCCTCGGCCACAGCATGGGCGGCGGCGTCGTGATCGACGTCGCCGTCCGCGCCCCAGAGCGCGTCAGTCACCTGGTCCTGCTGTCCTCGATCGGCCTGCGCCCCCACATCGGCCTGCGCCGCTTCAACCCTCGCGCGGCCTGGTGGGTCCTGGACTCCTTCGTTCAACCGCTGATGATGCCGGTCATGCGCAAGGCCTTCGAGCTGGGCGGCTTCCCTCCCAGGTGGAGCGACGCGGAGCTGCTCCACACCACCCACTGCGCCGCGGCGCTCGACTTCGGGCTCCAGGAGCGCAACACCGCCGCGCTGCGCTGCCCCACGATGCTGGCCTACGCCAGCGACGACGCCCTGATCGAGCCTGCCATCACCGAGGAGCTGGACAGCGCTTGTCCCGGAGGGCCGCGCGTGTTCTTTGAGGACGGCGGCCACAACATCCAGAAGGCACACGCTGTCGAACTGGGGAGGGCCATCGTGCAGTTTGCCCAGGAGTTCCCGTGAAGCTGAACATCAACGGAGCCGACGTCGAGGTCGAGGCGGACGCCGACACCCCCCTTCTGTGGGTCCTGCGCGAACAGCTCGGCATGACGGGGACCAAGTTCGGCTGCGGCATCGGCCAGTGCGGCGCCTGCACCGTGCACCTCAACGGCCAGCCCATCCGCAGCTGCATCATGCCGGCCAGCGCCCTGGTCGGGCAGACGCTCACGACCATCGAGGGCCTGGACCACCCGGTACAGCAGGCCTGGCTCGAAGAGCAAGTGCCCCAGTGCGGCTACTGCCAGTCGGGGCAGCTCATGGCGGCGGCCTCGCTGCTGAACAACAACCGCAAGCCCAGCGACGAGGACATCGGCAAGTGGATGACCAACCTCTGCCGCTGCGGCACCTACGACCGCATCCGCAAGGGCATCCACGCCGCCAGCGAGGCCATGCCCGAGCCGGTGCTGCCCATGCCCGACCTGGAAGCCGGACCTCCGGGAGGCGAGGCCGGACCGCCCGAGGGTGAGACCGGTCCCCCCGCGCCCGCCGATGGGGGTGCCGAGTGAAGACCGTCAACCTGACGCGCCGCGGCTTCGTCACCGCGCTCGGAGGCCTGGTCCTGGGCTTCAACCTGCCCGGCTGCGCCAGCCTGCTGCCCTCGATCGACGGCACCATCGGCCTGGGCGCGGACCCCGGCGAGCTCGTCGATATCAACGCCTGGATCCGCATCGCGCCGGACAACACGGTCTCGCTGCGCATGGGCGCCAGCGAGATGGGTCAGGGTGTCTTCACCAGCCTGCCCATGATCCTGGCCGAGGAGCTGGACGTGGACTGGCAGCAGGTCCACGCCGAGAGCGCCCCGGCGGCCAAGGTCTACCGGCACGCCAACACGGACTACCCCGGCAGCAGCCAGCTCACCGGCGGCAGCGCCTCGGTGCGCGGCTACTACGAGCAGCTCCGTCGGGCCGGTGCCAGCGCTCGGGCCATGCTGGTCAAGGCCGCGGCGGACCAGTGGGGGGTGTCCCCCGGCGACTGCCTAACCGAGGCGGGCCACGTCCTTTCCGGCGAAGACAAGCTCTCCTACGGTCAGCTGGCCCAGGCCGCCTCGCGGCTGTCGCCCATCGACGCCGAGCCCAAGGCCCTGAGCGAGCGCAAGCTGCTGGGCACCAGCCCCGCGCGCCTGGACCTGCCCCCAAAGGTCGACGGCAGCGCCACCTTCGGCATCGACGTGCAGCCCGAGGGCTGCCTGAACGCCACGCTCGTCCAGTGCCCCCACTTCGGCGGCAGCCTGGTCTCCTTCGAGGACAGCGCGGCCCGCGAGGTGCCCGGCGTGCTCGACGTCTTCGAGCTCGACGGCGCCGTCATCGTGGTCGCGGACACCTTCTGGCACGCCAAGAAGGCCTCGACCCTGCTCCAGATCGAGTGGGACGCGGGCCAGGGCGCAGGCCTGGACGACGCTCGCATCGGCGAGATCCTGCAGGAGGCCCTGGACCGCGGCGGCAAGACGCTGTGGAAGGTCGGCAAGGTGGGCGAGACCGACATCGAGGCCATCTACGAGGTGCCCTACCTCGAGCACGCGCCGATCGAGCCGCTCAACGCGACGGCCTGGGTGCGCCCGGGGCGGGTAGACGTCTGGGCCCCGACCCAGGCCCAGCAGACCAACCAGATGGCGGCCAGCAGGATCGCGGGCGTCTCCAACGACGACGTCTACATCCACACGACCTTCCTGGGCGGCGGCTTCGGTCGCAAGTCCTTCAACGACTTCGTGAACTGGGCGGTCAAGGTCGCGATGCGCTTCGAGCAGCCGGTCAAGGTGACCTGGACCCGCGAGGAGTGCTTCAAGCGCGGCCAGTACCGGCCTCGGTCCCTCTGCCGCATGCGCGCCAAGCTGGGCCAGGACGGCTACCCCACCGACCTGAGCTTCGAGATGGCCAGCCAGAACGTGGCCGCCGAGGTGGTGCCGCCCGCCCTGGCCAACCTCAAGCCGCTGATCGGCGAGGTCATCGCCGGCGGCCTGCTGCACAACCCCTACGCCATCCCCAACCAGCGGGTGGACGTAGCGGTGGTCGATCTGCCGATCCCCGTGGGCTGGTGGCGCTCGGTCCAGGGCAGCAACAACGCCTTCTACCGCGAGTGCTTCCTGGACGAGCTGGCCAACGCCGCTCAGGTCGACCCCATCGCCTACCGCCGCAAGCTGCTCGCCGACAGCCCGCGAGAGCTCGCGGTGTTCGAGGCCGCGGTAGAGGCCGCGGGCCCTCTCCGCCAGCGCCAGAGCCGAGGCGTCGCCCTGTTCGAGTGCTTCGGAAGCCTCTGCGCCCAGGTCGCGGACGTCACGGTGATCGACGGCGAGTTGATCGTCCACCGCGTCGCCGCCGCCATGGACTGCGGCACCGCGCTGCACCCCGACGGCGTGAAGTCCCAGGTAATGGGCGCCCTGACCATGGGCCTCAGCTCGATGCTGCGCGAGGGCCTCTCGCTGAGCGACGGCGCGGTGCAGCAGCAGAACTTCCACGAGTACGAGCTGCTCAAGCTGGCCGAGGCCCCCCAGGTCACCGTGGTCATCGTCGACTCGGGCGAGCCTCTGGGAGGCGTCGGCGAGCCTGGTCTGCCGCCCATCCTGGGGGCGGTCTGCAACGCGGTGGCCGCCGCCACGGGCAAGCGGGTCCGCAGCCTGCCCCTCGGCAAGCAGCTGCAGGCCTGACGGCGCGCTGACAGCGCCAGGGCTGAACGCCCAGGCCCGATCTGCCGATCTCCGGGACAGCCAACCCGGAGATCGCCCGTGCTCCTCTTCGCCCTCGCCTGCACACCGGCTGTCCTGCCCGAGGACGCCATGACCCTGGACGAGCTCTTGTCCCTGGACCCCGCCGAGGTCCACCCCGAGCGCGTGCTGGTCCTGGACGAGGGCCTGCCGCTCAGCCCCTTCGGCCTGGAGACCCTGCGCCTCCAGGACCACGGCGGCGGACGCCTCCGGCTGGTCTGGACCCCGGACGATCCCCTGCAGACCGTGGCCGACCTGCGCGCCGCCGGTATCTACGCCGAGCCCGACCTGCGCTTCCACCACACCGGCGAGCGCATCGACCAGGCGGTCAGCGCCGCCACCGCGGACGACCCCATGGCGCACCTGCAGTGGCACATGGACAACGTCGGTCGCGCCGAGGCCCAGACCATGAGCACCGGGGCGGGCGCCGTCGTCGCCGTGATCGACACCGGCGTGAGCACCCGAAACGACGGCCCCACCGGCCTGGCCATGGGCTACGACTTCGTCGACGAGGACACCGACCCCAGCGACGAGGAGGGCCACGGCACCCACGTGGCCGGCACCATCGCCCAGGCCACCGGCAACGGAAAGGGCGTGCACGGGCTGGCCCCCGACGTGGAGCTGCTCGCCGTCCGCGTGCTCGACGACGACGGCCACGGCTGGACCTCGGACATCATCGCGGGCATCGACTACGCCACCGAGTACGGCGCCGACGTCATCAACCTGAGCCTGGGCAGCTACCTCAGGAGCAGCCTGCAGCGCCAGGCGGTGCAGCGGTCCACCGACGCCGGGGTCCTGGTGGTCGCCGCGAACGGCAACGACGGCGTCAAGGCGCTGATGTACCCGGCCGCCTTCCCCGAGGTCGTGGCCGTCAGCGCGCTGGATCTGGACGACGCGCTGACCGACTACAGCAACTACGGCTTCGGCACGGAGCTCTGCGCCCCCGGCGGCGACACCAGCGCCGACCTGGACGACAACGGCCACGTCGACGGCGTGCTGCAGGAGACCTTCAGCGGCAGCAACTGGGGCTACTACTGGTACCAGGGCACCTCGATGGCCACCCCGCACGTAGTGGGCGCCGCGGCCCTGCTGATGGCCCAGGGGCAGACCGCCCAGGAGGCCCGAGAGACCCTGGCCGCGACCGCCATCGACCTGGGGGCCAGTGGCCTGGACAACCGCTACGGGCACGGGCTGATCGACCCGACCGCGGCGCTGTCGATCAGCAGCCAGCCGCCCTTGCGCGAGGTGAAGGGCTACTCCAACCGGGGCTACCGCAAGGTCGCCTTCACGCTGGACAACAAGTACGAGGTCGAGGTCTGCGACGACAGCGGGACCTGCATCGGCTTCCCCCGCACCAAAGCCCCGAACACACGCTGGTACTGGAGCCCGGATGCCACCAGCTACACCGTGAGCCTGACTGCGCTGAACCGCACCCGCTACGAGTACGGACCCTTCGAGTTCGAGGAGTACACGGCCTGGTAGGGCCTACTCGGCTACCTGGCAACTACTCGATGCTCGGTTCGGGGGTCTCAGACCAGTCCTTGGGGAGCGCAGGCGCAGGGTCGCCCTCTTCACAGAACCGCACCTCGGGGTCTCCGACGTCCAGGTTGGGGTTTCGAACGAGCTTGAAGCCCTGTTCGCACTGGACAACATCGTAGGCCTCGTACCACCACTGACCGTCCACGCACGCCGGGTTCCGGAACTGGTGGACGATCTGCTCGCTGACGCAGGGGTCCACCGGCCGGGTCATCAGGTCCCACAGCGTCAGAACGTTGGGCGGATCCTCGGGCCCGGTGCAGGCCCGATCCGTCTTGATCAAGTCCGTCTCCCTGATCAGCTGGAAGGTCTGCGTCTGGCCATGGAGGTCGACGCGCTCACACTGGTAGCCGGTCGTCGTCTTGACGGTCCAGAACCCGTCCCGGCACACCGAACTGGACGTGCTACCGAGTTCGAACGCGTCCTCACACGGGACCTCGATCGGCTGATGCAGGAAGCTCATGGGGTTGAGCAGACCGACCTTCTCGGGCCCGCAACCGGACGCGAGAAACAGCAACGCCAGACCACCACCAGCAACCTCCAAGGGGACTCGCATCTCACTCCCTCCTTTTCTGCGTTGGAAGATACAACAGCCTGGACCCCGCTGTCTGCTCCGAGCCCCAGAGGTGCGACCGAGACCAGCGCTGGCCCGAGGGGGGTAGATGGAGTGCCACCCGCCGTGACCGGAACCCTCCGCCGACGCCGTGGTCCAAGCCGCTATGTTTTGGCTCCTGCTGTCCTGCTCTCCCCAGCCCGTGGCCGCAGCCGGCCCCTCCTGTGTGCTGGGCCCCGAGTGGTCGACCTGGGGGCCTGGCCTGGAGACCCGCCTGCTCCAGAGCGACCGGCACGGACCCGTGGGCGACGGCCAGATCGTCGTGGTCCGCGCCGATCCCACACAGTGGGAGCTGACGCTGACCGGACCGGCGCTGGCCGAGAACACTTCGGCCAAGGCCTACGCCCGCCGCCACCAACTGACCCTGGCGACCAACGCGGGCATGTTCGCTACCGACTACAAGACCCACGTCGGGGAGCTGATGGTCCAGGGCAGGACGATGGCGCAACCCAACACGGACTACCAGTCCGTCGCCGAGTTCGGCCCTCGCCTGAGCGGCGAGCCAGCGTTCCGGATCCGTGACCTGGATGTGGACAGGGACAAGGGCAGCTACGACAACCGCGTCCAGAACCTGCGACTCATCAAGAGGCCCGGCGAGAATCGCTGGAAGCAGCAGGACAAGCGCTGGTCCGAGATGGCCCTGGGCGAGGACAAGCTGGGGCGCGCCCTGTTCGTGTTCTCGCGCTCGCCGCACACGATGCACGATCTCAACGCGGTGCTGCTGGCCTCCGACATCGAGATCGTGGCCGCCCAGCACCTGGAGGGCGGCCCCGAGGCCCAGCTCTTCGTCCAGGTCGGTGACTGCACCCTGGAGCAGGTGGGCAGCTACGAGACGGGCTTCAACGAGAGCGACGACAACGCGCTAGCCTGGCCCATCCCCAACGCCCTCGGGGTCAGGGCGCGCTGAGCCAGGCGGCGGCGGCGGCCTCAGCGGTCAGGGCGGGCAGGTGCTCGAAGGCCCTGACCGGTACATCAAGCAACTTACGGAGATCGTTCAGGTTGTGTAGCGAGCTGTGGTCCGGCGACCGGCGGTTGACCACCACCCCACAGACCGGCAGTCCCGAGCCAAGCACGGCCTCGACCGTCAGCAGGGTGTGGTTGATCGCGCCCAGGCGGTCCGCCGCCACCACCAGGACAGGCCAGCCGAGCGCGACCGCCAGATCCGAGACGCGCAGGCTCCAGGACAGCGGCACGGTCCAGCCTCCCACCCCCTCGACCAGCATGCGCTCCGAGCCGTGCCGCTCCACCCAGTCCAGCAGGGCGGGCAGCTGGACTTCTCGGTCCTCGAGCAGCGCGGCCCGGTGAGGAGACAGGGGCGCTCGCAACGCGTAGCAGGGCAAAGGCGCGCCCAGGAGATCCGCGTCCTCGCCGCGCGTGCCGAGCAGCACCCCGCTGGCCACCGGCTTGAGCCCGACGCGCCCGGCGTCCGAGCAACAGATCGCAAACGATATCAGGCTCTTGCCGACATCGGTGTCGGTCCCGGTGACGAAGACCCGCTCGGGCAACCTCACTCTTCGGCCGCCGCCTTGGGCCGACGACGGCGGCCTTTGTCGGCCATCAGGCTGTCCAGCAAGCTGCCAGTGACCTGGCCCAGCCCCGCGCTGAAGGCGCGAGCGCCCTGCACCAGCGGAGACCAACCCTCCTCGTCCGGCTCCTCGGTGATCGGCTCGTCGCGCCCCCTCTCCAGCGCCTCGTCCAGCACCACGCCGGGCTTGTCCGGGTTCTCGGCCATGGCCTCGCCCGCGGCCCGCAGCCAGTGCCCCAGGGTGTTGCCCAGGCCCTCGATGGTCTCGTCCACCTCGGGGCTGACCACGGGCTTGTCCGGGTCACGCTGCTCGGCCATCCGGGGCCCAGCGACCTTGCCGACCAGCCCCCGGGCCAGCCGACCCAGCTCGTCCAGGCCGTCGACCAGATCGGCCTGCAGGCGGTCCGCAGAGGGCGGGGCCCGGTGCTCTCCGGCGTCGTCCGCGTCGACCTTCTTGTCGTCGACCTTATCCGACTTGTCTTCGCTCATGTCCGTCTCCAGTGCTGGCCCTCGACCAGGACCTGCTCGTGTTCCTGCAGCCAGGCCAGGTGGCAGCGCACCTGCCGACCGGCCAGGGGGTAGACCTGCCGGGGGATGCTGTCGCCGTAGACCCGCTCGACCACCTCCAGCACGGTGGCCGGGCCCCGATCCAGGGACGCCCTGATCTGATCGGTGCGGCGGTTTCTGTGCGTGATGTAGTGCCGCAGCCAGGCCGGCCCGTCCTCGATCGCCGCGCCATGGGCCGGGTGCAGGCGGCCGCCTCGGGCCTCGAGCCGGGCGAGGCTGTCCAGGTAGTCCGTCAGATCCCCGTCGGGGGCCTCGAGCACGATGGTGCCCTCGCTAGCGACCATGTCGCCACAGACCACGTCCTCGCCCAGCATCAGACACAGATGTCCCTGCGCGTGCCCCGGCGTGTGCCAGACCTCCCAGGCCCCCGCGTCGGTGTCCAGCCGGTCGCCCTCGGCCAGCAACTCATCGACCCGGACGATGCCCTCGAGGAGCTCCCTGGTCCGCGCATGAGCACAGACCGGCACGCCGCCGAGGCGGGCCCTCAGGTCCTCGACCCCGCCCACGTGGTCCTCGTGTTGGTGGGTCAACACGACGCGCTCGACCCGGCCGAGGCCCACCAGCCAGTCGAACACCCGCTGCTGCTCGTCCGGGTAGGGCGAGGCCGGGTCCACCACAGTCAGGCGCTGACGCCCCAGCACGTGGCAGTTCGTATGGGTGGCGGGAGGAAGTGTAGGCGTCCGGAGCGCCAGCGTGCGGATCAAAGCCGCTGCCAGGCGTAGTAGAAGACCGCGAGCACGAACAGCAGCAGGGCCAGCCCGGCGGTCCACTCCCCGATGACTGGCGCGCGCCTGGGCGTCGCGACACGCTCGGGCGCGGAGGGGGCGGGCAGGGGCTGGGCGGCGCCCTGGTCCGAAGGCGGGTCCCCCAGCCGCGCGCCCACGACCTCGGACGGCGGCACGAGCGTGGGCAACGGGGCCTGATCCAGCGCCGCGGACCGCAGGGCAGGGAGCACCTGATCCACCGAGGGAGGATCAGGCTCGAGCTCCGCGACGAGGTGGGGCTGAAGGCGCCGCGGCGGCGGCGGCGTGAGCGGTGCCGGCGGGTCCGTGGGCTCGTCCGGCGCCTGGGCCAGCAGCGGCTGCAGCTTCAGCGCGAGCTCGTGCCGCAGGCTCGCGCCCTGCTGCTCGCGGG
>CALGIB010000586.1 GCA_937915955.1 uncultured Pseudomonadota bacterium | reverse complement strand
TGGCCTCGGCCAGCTCGCGTCGCCCGGTGTCCGCGTCCCGATACTCCTCGGCGTCGTGCAGCATGCGCTCGATGTCTTCGTCGGACAGGCCCGAGCTGGACACGATGCGCATCGACTGGGCCTGGCCGGTGCCCAGGTCCTTGGCCCGCACGCTCATGATGCCGTTGGCGTCGAGCTCGAAGGAGACCTCGATCTCGGGGAGGCCACGAGGCGCCGGCGGGACGCCGTGCATCTCGAAGCGACCGAGCGACTTGTTGTCGCTGGCCATGTCGCGCTCGCCCTGGACCACGTGCACGCGGACCATGTCCTGGTTGTCCATGGCCGTCGTGAAGATCTTGGACTTGCGGCTGGGGATGGTCGTGTTCCGTTCGATGATCGGCTCGACCAGGCCTCCGGCGACCTCGATGCCCAGGGTCAGCGGCGTGACGTCCAGCAGCAGGATGTCCTTGACCTCGCCCGTCAGGACGGAGCCCTGGACCGAGGCGCCGACCGCGACGCACTCGTCGGGGTTCACGCCCTCCTCTGGGGGACGCTGGAAGATCGCCTCGACCTTCTGGCGGACCTTGGGCATGCGCGTCATGCCGCCCACCAGGATGACCGCGTCGAGCTGGCTGTTGCGCAGCCCGGCGTCCTCCATCGCCTGCGTGCAGGGGCCCTCCAGGCGGTCGAACAGGTCCGCGCAGATGTCCTCGAGCTCGCTCCGGCTCAGCCCGTACATCAAGTGGACCGGGCCGTTGGCGCCGGTGGCGATGAAGGGCAGGTTGACGTCGGTGTCCTCGGTCGAGGACAGCTCGATCTTGGCCTTCTCCGAGGCCTCCTTCAGGCGCTGCATGGCGACCACGTCGTCCGACAGGTCCATGCCGTTCTGCTCTTCGAAGTTCTCGAGCAGGGCCTCGACGATGCGGTTGTCGAAGTCCTCGCCGCCCAGGAAGGTGTCGCCGTTGGTCGCCTTGACCTGGAACACGCCGTTCTCGATCTGGAGCACCGAGATGTCGAAGGTGCCGCCGCCGAGGTCGAAGACCACGACCGTCTGGTCCTGGCGCTTGTCGAGCCCGTAGGCGAGCGCCGCGGCCGTGGGCTCGTTGATGATCCGCTCGACCTCGAGGCCGGCGATGCGTCCGGCGTCCTTGGTGGCCTGGCGCTGGGAATCGTTGAAGTAGGCAGGCACGGTGATGATGGCGCGCTCGACCCGCTCGCCCAGGTAGGCCTCGGCCGTGGCCTTCATCTTCTCGAGCACGATGGCGCTGATCTGGGGCGGTGAGAGGTCCTCGGTCCCGGTGCTGACCCAGGCGTCGCCGTTCTTGGCCTCGACGATCTTGAAGGGCACCAGGGTCGCGGCCTGGGCCACCGAGTCGTCGGCGAAGCGACGGCCGATGAGGCGCTTCACCGCGTAGAAGGTGCGCTCGGGGTTGGTGACGGCCTGTCGCCGCGCGACCTGGCCCACCAGGCGCTCTCCGTCCCGGGTGAAGGCGACGACGGAGGGCGTCGTCCTGCTGCCCTCCTCGTTGGGGATGACCAGGGGCTCGCCGTCTTCCATGATGGCGACACAAGAGTTGGTGGTACCGAGGTCGATACCGATCACCTTAGACATGGAGCTCCCTCAACGTTTCACGGACGCGTGAGCCTATCAGAGTTTGCAGGCTCGCTTATTCCTCGGAATCGAGGCCCTCGGCGCCCTCGCCGTCGCGCTCGGCGGGCACCTCTGCGTCGTCCATCAGAGGACCGCTGCTGACGCTGACCCGGGCAGGCCGGAGCAGTCGATCGTGCAGGACGTAGCCCGGCTGGAGCAGGTCGAGGACCTGGCCCGCGCCCACCTCGAGGCTGTGCACGTTCTTCATCGCTTCGTGCAGCGCCGGATCGAAGGGCGAGCCGGGTCCAGGCTCGATCTTCTCCAGCCCCTGCCGGCGGAGGGTCCCGACCAGCTGGGCCAGGATCATCTGGATGCCCTCGACCAGGCGCTCCGGGTCGCTCGCGGCGTGGGCCAGGGCGAGGTCCATGTGGTCGAGCACGGGCAGGAGCTCCTTGAAGCTGCGCTCCGAGGCGAAGCTGCCCGCCTCCTGCAGCTCCCGGGTGTGCCGGGTGCGGCTGCGCTCGCGGTCCTGCTCCTGCTGCCGCAGGGTGCCGCGGGCCTCGCCCAGCAGCTTCTCCCACTCTCGGACCTTGGCCTCGCTGTCCTCGAGCTTGAGCTTGGCGCGGCCCAGCTCCTCGGTCAGGCGCTTGAGGCGCTGGCCCTGCTTGAGCACGATGTCGCGACCGCGCCGGCTCTCTTCCTGGATCTTCTCGTGCTCCGCGCGCAGCCCGGACGCGGCCTTTCGAGCACGCAGCGCGTCCTGGCGGGCCGTGTCCGTCTGCTCTCGGGCGAGCTCGAGCTGGTCCTCGAGCTCAGCGAGCCTGGCGGTCAGGCCCGGGTCCTCGGCGGCGGACTCGGTGGAGGGGGCCATGTCCAGCGTGTCGAGGTCCAGGTCCAGCTCGACGCTGCCCTCGGTGTCCTCGTCGAAGAAGACCGCGACGTCGCCGGCCTCTTCCGGGTCGTCCAGCTCGGCTGAGCGCTGACGGCTGTCGCCCATGCGCTTCTCGACCGCCTGCAGCGCTGCGGCGAGCAGGTCGTCGTCCAGCTTGAGGCTGAAGTCGACTTCGTCCGGTTCGTTCTTCGACGACACGCGCGTTGTACCCCAAGAGCGAGGTCGCATTCTCGCGAGGGGCGCTCGCCCGGTCAAGCAAGCGGGCGAAACGACTGGCGGACCTTCAAGGAAAGCGCGTCCGCGACGGTCCAGCCAGCGGGTCCCAGGCGCAGGGCCTCGGGGCTCAGCGCGAGGTGGCCCGAGTCCAGCAGGGGGGCCAGTGCGGCGAGGTCCAGGCGCTGGCCCATCCGGCGCAAGGTCGGCCTGGGCAGGCCCTCGGTGTGCCGCAGCGTGCTGACCACCAGGTCCGACAAGGCCTGCTCCGGATCAGGAGGTTCCAGGCTCTCCCACAGCAGCGGATTCGCGATGAACCCGGCAGGATCGGGCCGCCCAACGGTCCTCGCTCCCGAGGGCAGGAAGCCGTGCGCGCCGGCGCCCAGGCCTGCGTAGGGCCGGTAGCGCCAGGTGTGCTCGTTGTGCCGCGAGCGATGACCAGGGAGGGCGAAGTTGCTGACCTCGTAGCGCTCGTAGCCGGACTCGCTCAGGCGCTCGACCACCCTCAGATACATGCGCTCCCAGAGCTCCTCCCCGGCGGGGGGCCGGCGCCCTCGGCCTACGGTGTTCGCGTAGGCGGTGCCTGGCTCGACGGTCAGTCCGTAGAGCGAGACGTGGGGCGGTCGGCGCGACAGCAGGTGGTCCAGCTCCTCGTCCAGCTCGGCCAGGGTCTGCTCGGGCAGGCCGAAGATCAGGTCCACGGACCAGCTCGCTGGCCGCTCGGTGGCCACCGCGTCCAGCAGCGCCAGGCTCTCCTCGAGGCTGTGGCCGCGGTTGAGGAAGCGCACGAAGCGCGGAGAGAAGGTCTGGATGCCGAGGCTCAGACGGGTCACCCCTGCGTCCAGCCAGGCTCGGACCTGCTCGGGCGAGGTTGAGCTGGGGTTGGCCTCCAGGGCGACCTCGGCCTGGGCCCCCACGGCCTCGATGAGCTCGGCCAGCAGCTCGACGGGGTGCAGGCTGGGCGTGCCGCCGCCGAAGTGCAGGGTCTCGGGTGCGCCCTGGAAGTGCTCGGCGTGGGCCGCCCACTGACGCAGCAGCGCCGTCGTGTAGGCGCGCTCGGGCCGGCGGCGGTCGAGGTGGATGTTGAAGCTGCAGTAGTGGCAGCGCGTGGCGCACCAGGGAAGGTGCACGTAGACGCCGTACGAGCCCATGAGCGGCGTTATACCGGCCGGTCCGTCGAGGCCTCTCCGAATGAACGACCACGCCGACCCCGGCTCAGCTCGACTGGCCTCCGGACTCCGCGTCCTGGTGGACCCGGTCCCGGGCGCGCCGGTCGCCGCGATCTACCTGTGGGTGGACGGTGGCTCGGCCGAGGAGACGCCCGCCGAGCACGGCGCGGCCCACTTCGTCGAGCACATGCTGTTCAAGGGCAGCGAGGCCCGCAAGGTCGGCGACGTCGCCACGGAGATCGAGGCGCTGGGGGGCGACGTGAACGCCTACACCAGCCACGAGCAGACGGTCCTGCACGCCACGGTGCCCGCCGCCTTCTGGAGCGAGGCGCTCGAGGTGCTGGCCGACATCGCGCTGAACCCGCGCTTCGACGCCGCCGAGGTGGAGCTCGAGCGCGAGGTCATCCTGGACGAGATCCGGGGCAGCGAGGACGACGCCGGGCGCGCGCTGTCCGAGGCGGTGGGCGTGGACCTGTTCCGCGAGCACCCCTACGGCCGACCGGTCATCGGCCGGCCGTCCGAGGTCCGCTCGCTCACAAGGGATGCCTTGATCGGCTTCTGGGAGCGCACCTTCCGGCCCTCGAACATGATCCTCGCCGTGGCCGGACCGGTCACCGAGGACCAGGTCCGCGCACGGGCCGCCGAGCTCTTCCCGTTCCGGGGCCCGCCGACGCCTCGGGCGCTGCGCCCGCTCGAGGGCGATCAGCGGCGCCGCCGCACCCGGGTCATCGTCGGCCGGTTCGATGAGCCCATGGTCGAGCTGAGCTGGCGCCTGCCCGGCCTGGCGCACGCGGATCTGTCGGCGCTCGATGTGCTGCTCAGCATGCTGGCGGGCGGTCCGGGCTCGGTCCTCGGCGAGGCGCTGCAGCTCGAGGGGCTGGTCACCGACACCTGGTGCGGGCTCGAGAGCGAGGCGGACTACAGCTACATGGTGGTGGGCTTCAGCCCCATGCGCGAGCACCTCGAGCAGGCCATCACGGTGGCCTCGCGCTTGCTCAGCGAGGTGCAGCGCGGGCTCCACCTGCGCGCGGATCTGGCGCTGCGCTCCAGGGTGCAGCTGCTCACCTCTCGCATGTTCACGCTCGAGACGGTGGACGGACGCGCCCACAACCTGGCCTGGGTGGCCGCGCGGCTGCCCTCGCCCGAGGCCGAGCTCGTCGAGCGGGCCCGGGTCGAGCAGGTGGGTCTGCCTGAGCTCAAGCGGGTCGCCGCGCGCTGGCTCTCCCCGTCCCAGTGCTGTGCGGGCGCGCTGCTGCCCGACGGGGACTTCGACGCTCGGGCCTTCCGGGATGCGCTGGACGCCGGGCGAGCGAGCCAGCGGCGGCCCCAGCCGCGCCCCGCGATCGAACGCCGGGTGCTGGACAACGGCCTGACCGTGCTGGTGGAGCCCCTCGAGGACAGCAACATCTGCGCGCTGCGCCTGGCCGGCCAGGGCGGGCTCCTCTGCGAGACCCCCGGCAGCAACGGGGCCACCGCCCTCTGGGCCCGGACGCTTGGCCTCAAGCACCGCGGCGCGCGCGAGCTGGCCGCCTGGCTGGACGTTCGGGGCGGGTCCCTGGGCGGCGTGGCGGGCATGAACAGCCTGGGCCTTCGAGGCGAGTTCCCGGCCGAGCGGCTCGAGGACGGCCTCGAGCTGTTCGCGGATCTGCTCCTGCGCCCCACCTTCGAGAGGGACGAGGTCCGGCGTGGCCTGGCCGAGATGCGCGAGGCCGAGGAGCTCGTGCCGGACCATCCGGGCATCCTGGCCTGGCGGGCGGCGGGCGTCCGGCTCTTCGGCCAGCACCCCTATTCGCTGCCGGAGACGGGCACCCTGGCCAGTCTGGCTCGGCTGGGTCGGGCCTCGGCCGAGCGCGTGCACCGGGAGCGCGTGCGGGCGGACAACCTGGTCCTGGCCGTGGTGGGCGCCGTCGATCCCGAGGCGGTCTTCGAGCGGGTGGAGAGGATGTTCTCGGGCCTCAGGGCGGGGCCCACGACGCTGCCGCCCCGTCCGCAGCCGGCCTTCCCGAAGGGGCACCACCGCATCGATCTGGAGAGCGACCGCGAGCAGGCCAGCATCGTCCTGGCCTGGCCTGGTACGGCCTACGGCGACCCCGACTCCGAGGCGCTGTCACTGGCGGCCGGCGTGCTGGGGGGCCAGGGTGGCCGCCTCTTCCTCGAGCTGCGGGACCGCCGGGGCCTGGCCTACGGAGTGGGCGCCGAGAGCTTCGACGGGCTGGATCCGGGCTCGCTGTTCGCCACGATGGGCACGGACCCGGAGCGCGTCGACCAGGCGGTCGCGGGCATCCACGAGATCGTCCGGGCCCTGGCCGAGCATGGCCCCACCGACGAGGAGCTGCGGCGCTGCAAGCAGGTCACGGTCGGGAGCCTGGCCATGGCTCGCCAGCGCGCGAGCAGCCGGGCGATGGAGCTGGCCTACTGGCAGTGCTATGGGCGCGACGCCCTGGTCGAGCGCGAGGTCTCGGAGCAGGCCTGGCAGGCCGTGACCCCCGAGCAGGTCCAGCGCGTGCTGGCCGATCGCCTGGACAGCTGCGTCGAGGTGATCTGCTCGTGACCTGGCTGCTGCACCTCGTCCTGAACACGCCGCTGGCCAGCCCGGAGCCCAGCGTGGCCGAGCTCGAGCAGCTCGAGGCGGGTCGGGTCGTGGTGCGGTCCGACACCGCGCGCGGGGGCTCGACGGGACTGTCCATGCGCCTGGTGGCCGCCGACCCCGAGCGCATCTGGGCCGTGGTGCTGGACTTCGACGGCTACGCGGACTTCCTGCCCTACGTGACGGCGTCCTGGACCGAGGCGCGGCCCGAGCAGCTCGGCCCAGGCCGCTACCGCTGGGGGATGGAGCTGACGACCCGGGGCGTGACCACGCGCTACAGCGTGGACTGCAGGCAGGCCGAGGGGGAGCTGGACTGGACGATGAGCCCGGTCGGCGTCTCGCCCATGCGAGGCAGCAGCGGCAGCTGGCGCGTGCTGCCCTGGGACGCCCAGCGCGTGCTGCTGGTGTATCTGGCCAGCGTCGACACCGCCTGGTGGGTCCCGCCCTCGGTGCACCGCCAGGCCGCGGACCGCGGGCTCAGCGGCATCGTCGAGCTCGTCGCGCAGCAAGCCGAAGACAGGTAGTCTCGGACCGTGGCGGACGACACCAAGGCCAAGGACCTGGTTCGGCGGCGGGAGCTCCCCGCGCGCCGGGTCCTCGGAGAGCGGCTCTTGGAGCGGGTCGGGCGGCGTCGCAACGAGGGGCCCGGCAGCCTGCGTCGGAGCCGCTTGTTCAAGCGCCTGGGCCTGGCGGATCCCTATGATCCGGACGCCAGCGAGCGCCCGATCAGCATCGGCAGCGTCGGCCTGAAGTTGACCGAGCGCC
>CALGIB010000585.1 GCA_937915955.1 uncultured Pseudomonadota bacterium | reverse complement strand
CTCACGCCCGAGCAGGTCCAGCTCAAGCCACCAGGATCGTTGGGATCCAGCTGCCCCGGGCAGCCCTCGTCGACCTGATCGTCGCAGTCCTCGTCCGCTCCTCCACACTGCTCCTCGGCGTCGGGGTGGACCTCCGGGTTCCCGTCCCGGCAGTCCGTCCCGCCGACCTCGATCGCCTCGTAGCCGTCGCCGTCCACGTCGGTCAGATCCGCGCCGTCGCAGTCCTGGTCCACGCCGTCGTAGGGGATCTCGAAGGCGTCCGGGTGCACGCTGGCGTCGTCGTCGTCGCAGTCTTCAGGGCTCTCGTAGCCGTCGCGATCCGCGCCCATCAGAAGCTCCGCTCGATGCCCAGGCCCGCCGCCGTGGACACATAGGCTCGCCCACCGGCCAGCTCGCCGTCCAGCTTCAGTCGAAGACCGTCTCCCAGGGGCACGGCCAGTCCCAGCGCCAGCACGCCGCCCAGCCGGAAGCCAGCGCCCTGGTTGCGCAGTCCGGACCAGCCCATCAGCAGATCCGCGCCCGCCTCGACCCCGACGCTGCGCTCGAGCGCGTAGCGAGCGCCCACCTGCACGGGCACCATGGTCTGCACGAGCCAGGTGTCCGTGTAGGCCGGAGGCAGCAGGTCGCGGCGCCCCCTGTAGCCGACGCTGGCCGCCAGCCGGAGGTCCTCGCGCAGCACATAGCGGCCCGTGACCACCAGGCCGGTCTGCCAGCCCGGCAGGTCCTTGCCCTCCCCCACCGGTACTGTCAGCAGGCGGGCCGAGGCCCCGATCAGGAAGGGGCCGCGCAGCTGACGCTCGACCTCGCGCAGGGACGCCGAGCCCGCGGTCGGGACCCTGGGCCCGGGTGGCTGGACCGGCGTCGGCCGAGCCCCGATCAGGCCGCCGTCCAGGCGATGGACGCGGACCTCGTCCCGCGTCACCGAGGCGACCAGGACCTGCTCGCCGAGCAGGCCGGCCAGCGCGCGGAAGAGCTCGGAGGCGGGCTGCCCGGACCCGATGAGCTGCACCTCGACGAGCACGTCTCCCGGGTACAGCGGGCCACCCCAGATCAGCGTCGGCTCGCCGCTGAGCTCGATCCGGGCCGCCGCGACGACCGATCCCTCGTGCACGACCTGCACGATGTGGGCGCCCGGCAGCACCCCCCGCGGCAGGCGCCCGATAGGCACACCGTCCAGCAGCACCTCGCCCAGGTCGCCGCCTCCGGCCACTGGGATGGGCTCGATGTAGGGGCGCAGCTCGACGAGCGCCTGGAGCTCGGGCTCGAGCCCGCTGGGCAGCAGCAGATCGTCGCCCAGCGCGAGCATCGCGGAGATGGTCTGGCGAGCCTGCTCCTCGTGGAAGGAGGCCTGCTGGGGATCGCCCGCCTGAGCCGAGAGCAGGTGGGCGCGGGCCAGCGCCAGGTCGAGTCGCTGCAGGATCTCCCGGTCCAGCGGCCGATCCAGACAGCCGGCTTCGAGCTCGGCCATGGACAGCTGAGCCAGGGCCCCGTCGATGTCCAGCAGCTGGATGCGGGTCTCGGCCTTCTGCACGGACAGCGACCACTCGCGCAGCGAGACCTCGCCGCCGCAGAGGGCGTCCTCGCTGCGGGTGGCCACGGACACGAGCTGCAGGTCAGCCTCGACGGCCTCCGGGTCCTGCCAGGCCACCTGCCCGATGCCCGCGCTGGCCAGGCTCTGGGCCACCCGCTCCTGGGCGCCCGGCTCGTTGGCCGCGGGGCCAGCCAGGAACACGATGGCCCGCTCGGCGGCCTGGGCCGGCGACGACAGGAGGACCAGCAGCAGCCGGATCAATTCTCGACCCAGGTGCCCTGCTCGAAGTGCCAGATCCGGCGTACGGTCTGACCGGCGGCGACGTCCACCCGGAAGCGCGTGTACTGGCCGTCATCCGTCTCGAGGCGGACGGTGTGCGCCCCGGCCGGCAGCTCGTACTCGAACAGGGGCGTCTTGCGGATGAACTGCCCGTCCACGATGACCTTGGACTGCGGCAGCGAAGACACCGTCAGCAGGCCCATGCCGCTGGCGCTCTTGCGCGTCGTGGCCGTCGAGGGCGCGGCGGGTTCGGCCTGGACGGGGGCGACCTCGGCCACCGGGGCCGCGGTCTTCGTCACCTGCGGTGTGATCTTGGGGGTCTTCACCGGCGGCGGATCCGGCTGGACGACGACGGGCTCGACCACCGGCTCGGGCATCGGCTCGACCTCGAGCCGCGCGTCGTCCGTCGCCTCCAGCTCGGCCAGCGCCGGCGCGAGGTCACGGACGGGGGCACTCCGGGGCTCCTCGACCGCCGCCACGACTGTGCTGGACGTGGGCCTGGTGAGCTGGTCCTTGAGCAGGGCGAAGCCCGCGAAGGTCAGCGCCAGCAGACACAGCCCGGCCATGAAGAGCGCACCCAGCGTCCACGCGGAGCGACGGGCGGGAGGTGCCGGGGCCGGGGCGCCGATGGGCACCTGGTAGGGGTGCTGCGCGCTGCCCACGCCGACGGGCAGACCCTGGCTGGGGTGGCTGGTCGGTGGCCGCGTGCCCTGGCTGGCCGCGACCGACATTGTCGAGTGCGAGCGCGGCCCCTGGGGCACGCTCTGGCCCGCCTCGAGCTGGGTCACGGTCTGCTGGAAGTGCAGCAGCTGCTCGCGCGCGCGCACGGGGTCCGGGACGAGTCGACCCAGGGACTGGGCCATCGCCATCGTGCCCGCGAAGCGCGCGGCGGGATCACGCTGGAGGGCCCGCAGCAGGACGGGGACCAAGGGGCCCAGCGGGCCGGCCAGCCGGTTGGCTCGGCGAGCGCCCTCGTCGTTGTTCATCAGCTGCCGCAGCTCCCGCGAGTCCTTCTCGGGGAAGAGCGAGGCCAGCGCCGCCATCTCGTACAGCACCGAGGCGACGCCGTACTGATCAGCGGGGTGATGCACCTCGACGCCGGCGGCCTGCTCGGGGCTCATATAGCCCCAGGTGCCCTTGACCGTGCCCTGCTTCTCCGCCGCGATGAGGGCCTTGGAGATGCCGAAGTCCAGCACCTTCACGACCCCCTGCGGGTTCAGGATCAGGTTGCTGGGCTTGATGTCCCGGTGGACCAGGTGCAGGGGCTGGCCGTCGTCCGAGCACGCCGTGTGCGCGTAGTGCAGGCCCTCGCAGACCTGGCGCCCCACCTCGGCCACGACCGCCAGCGGGATCTGGATGCCGTGGCGCCGGCAGAGGGTGATGGCCCGCCTCAGCGTGACACCCTCGACGTACTCCATCACCAGGTAGAAGCAGCTGCCCTCGCGGTCGAAGTCCTGGATCTGGACGAGGTTCTGGTGCTGCAGCTGCGAGCCGATGCGGGCCTCGTTGACGAAGAGCTGCTGAAACAGCGCGTCGCCCTCGTGCTCGGGCAGGATCACCTTGATGGCCACCTTGGGCGCGACCCCGGCCAGGCTCTCCCGGCGGGCCTCGTAGACCCGCGCCATGCCCCCCTTGGAGATCGCGCGCACGAGCCGGTATCGACCCAGGCGCTCGGGAAACTCGTGGGGTGCGACAGGCATCAAGCGGGCGGAGGATACCTCGCCTCGGTGCCATTCGGAAGCTGGACGAGTCAAGACCACTCCTGCCCCGATCCGGGCGGCAGGCGCAGGTCCACCGGTGAGGGCGGAGGCGGCGAGCGGGCCGAGGCAGTTGCAAGCACCTTGCGAGGACTGACCAGGGTCGCTTGACGCCCTGCCAGAGCGGGGCCGATTCTCCCGCCCTGGAGGCTCCCATGTGGATGCTCGCCCTGACCCTGGCTTGCGGTGAAACCGATCCCGAGGACACCAACCCCGAGACGGACACAGACACAGACACAGACACGGACTCGGACACCGACGCCGACGCCGACGCCGACTCGGACTCGGACGCCGACAGCGACTACGACCCCGACAAGCTGCGGCCCGGGTACTTCGAGCTGACCTACAAGGGCTCGATCTCGGACACCTGCGAGGTCAACATCGAGGACGGCTCCAAGTCGCTGGTCAAGGTCGGGCTGACCAACCAGGACGACACGATCCTGGATGACAGCATCGTCCTGAACTACGACGGCGAGGGCTCCTTCTTCGGCGGCGGCGAGCGGACCATCGACGACGCTGAGCTGGACTGCACGATCAGCGTGACGAGCAACATCAGCGGCGACTTCACCGACGCGATGACGCTGACGCGCTACGGCCGACACGACCAGTTCACGTTCGCCGGCGCCGAGTGCGCGGACGCCCCCGGCGGCGGTGAGCCCTGCGAGACGGACTTCTTCTTCGTGGGCCTCTGGATCGGCTCCGAGCCACCCGAGCCGGACACGGGCGCTCCGGAATAGAGGGTCTACATCCGCTCGAGCGGCGTGATCCCCAGCAGCGTGACGCCCTGGTGCAGCACCCGACGGGTGGCCTCGACCAGGTTCGTCCGCGTGTTGCGGTCATTGCCCGTGGAGTCCAGCACCTTCAGCTCGAAGTAGAAGTGGTTGAAGGTCTTGGACAGGCTGAACAGGTACTCGCACAGCACGCTGGGCTTGTTGGTGGCCAGGGCCAGGTCGAAGGCGTCAGGGAAGCGCAGCAAGGCGCCGGTCAGCTCACGCTCGACGGGGTGCTCGGGCGTGAAGGGAGCGAGCTCCTGGGGCAGCCCTCCCCGGGCCTGGATGCTGCAGGTCCGGGCCAGCGAGTACATCAGGAACACCGCGGTGTTGCCGTCCAGGGCCAGCATCTTCTCCCACTCGAACACCACGTTGCTCTGCGGGTTCTGCGACAGATCCGCGTAGCGAACCGCCGCGACCCCGACGGCCTCGGCGATGGCCGCGCGCTCCTCGTCCGGCAGCATCGAGGACTTCTCGTCGACCACCGCCCGAGCCCGGGACACGGACTCGTCCAGCACGTCCTGCAGCCGGATGACGTTGCCCTTGCGTGAGCTCATCGCGCCGCCCGGCAGGCTCAGCAGGCCGAACCACACGTGCTCGAGCACGCCCTCGTCCACCCAGCCGAGCTTCTTGCAGGCCGCGAACAGCTGGCGGAAGTGGTGCTGCTGGCGGGTGTCGGTGACATAGATGATCTTCGTCGGCTGCCAGGTGTCCAGCCGGTAGCGCACGGTCGCCAGGTCCGTGGTGCCGTAGAGCGAGGCGCCGTCGGCCTTCTGGATCAGCATGGGCGTCTCGGCCAGCCCCTTGCCGTCGCTCTTGTCGAAGGGGATGACGATGGCGCCGCGGCTCTCCTCGGCCACGCCCGAGTCGATCAGCTCCTGCACCAGGGGCTTGAGCATCGCGTTGTAGAAGCTCTCGCCGTAGACCACCTCGAAGGAGATGCCCAGGCGCCCGTAGAGCTTGTCGTACTCGGCCAGCGAGGCGTCCAGGAAGCGCTGCCAGAGCTCGCGGTTGCGCGGATCGCCCTCCTGCAGCTTGGCGGTCTCCTCGCGTGCCCGGTCCTCGAGCGCGCCGTCCGCCTCCTGGCTGAACTTCACGTAGATGCGCTCGAGCTCGCCGACGGCGTCCTCGTCGAAGGCCGCGGGGTCCAGCCAGAGGTCCCAGGCCACGATCAGCTTGCCGAACTGCGTGCCCCAGTCGCCGATGTGGTTGTCCGCCACGACCTCGTGCCCGGCGAAGCGGGCCATGCGGTCCAGCGCGGCGCCGATGACGGTGGAGCGCAGGTGACCGACGTGCATGCGCTTGGCGACGTTGGGCGAGGAGTAGTCGATGACCACCAGGCCCTGACGCTCGGCGACGCCCAGCCGGGGCTCGTTGAGCTGATCGGCCAGCGCCGCGCCCAGCCAGGCGGTGTCGAGGGAGAGGTTCAGGAAGCCGGGGGCCGCGACCTCGACGCGGGAGATCGCAGGGTGCTGGGGCAGGCTCGCGGCCAGGGTCTCGGCGATCGCCAGCGGCTTGTCGCGGGCCACCTTGGACAGGCGGAAGGCGCAGTTGGACTGGTAGTCCCCGTGATCAGCCGACTTGCTGGCCTGGACGGGAGGGACGATGAGCTCCCAGCCCGCGGCATCGACGGCCTGCTGGACCAGCTGGGTGAGGGTGTCGACGACGGCCATGGGTCCCTCCAAAGGGCCCTGTGTCTAACCCCCGGCGGGCGCGAGGCGAGGGTCGCAGCGCCGCTGGAGCCCGGGCAGCAGGCTCGCAGGCGCCACGACGGCGGGCCGTCCGTCGTCGAAGCGCAGCAGCACGCCCTGCTCGATGTGCTCGCAGACCACCGCCTCGGGCAGGTCCTGAGCCAGCTTGGCGACCACCTTGTCCAGGGCCACGCTGCACGCCAGGCGCGCGCTCTCGTCCACGGCCTCGCAGCGCTGCGGCCCCAGCGTCAGGCCCTGGACCCGGCAGTCCTTGTGCCACTCCTGCCAGAACAGCTGCGCGGCGTCCGGGGCCCGTCGGATGCCCTCCAGGTCGCTCACGGCCTGGGCCGCCTGGGCCGCCTCCGTCGCCTGGCGGGCGCGCTGGCGGATCAGGTGGAAGCTGCACTCCCGCGAAAAGCGCGTGGCGTGGCAGGTCTCCACCGCCAGCGTCATGTCCGAGGTCGCCTGGCGCTCGGCCACCTGGAAGCGGCACTCGTCCGACCACAAGGGGTCCTCGATGCGCTGGCAGATGGCCGCGTCCTGGACCTCGTGCACCGCCAGGACCGAGGTCACGCAGTCCCCTGCCCCGGGCAACTCCAGGCAGAGCTCCAGCGCCACCTCGAGGTCTGTCGAGGGCTCCAGCGCCCGCGCGTAGCGTTCGGCCTGGCTGGGGGACGCGCAGGCCAGCAGCAGGATCAGCTGTCGATCCCGCAGCTGCCTTCCCCCGGGCAGCCCTCGCAGCGCTCAGCCGGGGGAGGCGCGCCGCCCCGGCCCATGGCGTAGCCACCCGGGACGCTGAGCTTCCGCTCGATCCGTCCCTGGCCCGCCTCGGGGCCCTCCAGGCTGCAGTCCTCGCCGCAGCGCTCGGGGTCGGCCTGGCCCAGGCGCTGAAGCACCTCGACCGTCTCGCCGCAGCTGCGGCAGGTGTACTCGTAGAGCGGCATGCCCGAATCCTATCCCCTCGGCTCGGGGTGCAGCTCCTCGCCCAAGCGGGCGTAGCTGCCACCCAGACGCGCCACAGGATCCAGCGCGAAGGCGTCCACCCGGCCATCCTTCAGCAAGGCGTCCTCGATCTCGAAGGCCAGGACCTCGAGCAGCACGAGGTGGGCGCTCTCCAGGTCCTGCGCTGAGTGCAGCCGACACTCGAACACCACGCGCGCCGCGG
>CALGIB010000584.1 GCA_937915955.1 uncultured Pseudomonadota bacterium | reverse complement strand
CGGCGAGGCCACGGGCACGGGCTCGGGCTCGGGCTCGGGCTCGGACAGCGAGAGCTCGGACAGCGACGCCTCGTCCAGCTCGAGCACAGCCGGGCGCGCGACCTTGCTCATGTCGATGGCCGCGGGGCGGAGCTCGTCGGCCGGGCGCAGCTCGAAGCCACGACCCGAGATGGGATCGAAGACGGCGACCACACCGTCGGATCGCACATCCAGCGACAGCCGCGCCACAGCGCCGGAGTCCAGGCCGAAGTACTCGAGGCTGGCGCCGAGCGCGGACAACCAGTTGTCGCCTTCGACACGGAGATTGGTCGTCGATCCGACGACTTCGTAGCTGGGCATGATCACTCCCCGGGGTCGCCGACCCTATATCGGCCACCGAGCAAGGAGGCTCCATGCCCGCGACCACCAGCCTGCCCGTCTACACCCAACGCCTCGACGAGGCGCTCGCTCTCGCCGCCACCAGCTTCCGACACGAGCGCCGAAAGGGCACCTCGATCCCCTACCTGAGTCACCTGCTTCAGGTCTGCGTCTGGGTCGGCGAGCATGGCGGGGACGAGGACCAGATGATCGCCGCCTTGCTGCACGACTACGTCGAGGACATCGAGGGCGCCTCGGTCGAGGAGGTCGAGCAGCGCTTCGGGCCCCGGGTCGCCGGCCTGGTCGCCGCGCTGACCGACGCCCACAGCCGCCCCAAGCCGCCCTGGCGGGCGCGGAAAGAGTGCTACCTGGCCCGGCTCCACAGCGAGCCCCCGGAGCTGAAGCTGATCAGCGCCTGCGACAAGCTGCACAACGCCCGCTGCATCCTGCGGGACCTGCGCAGCGAGGGGCCCGGCCTCTGGGCCCGCTTCAACGCGCCGATGGAGGGCACCCTCTGGTACTACCGCGGCGTCGTGCGGGCCCTGGGGGACGGCTGGGAGCACGTCCTGGTCCAGGACCTGGAGGCGACGGTGCGGGCCATCCACGCCGAAGCCGACGTGGAGTGGCCCGCCTGAACGTCAGGCAGCCGCCTCCACAGGAGGCTGACTCAGCAGCTGGAGCTGTCTCTCGACCGCATCGAGCACCGTCTTGCGGCCCTTGTTCGCCGCCTCGTGCCGGCGGACCTTGATCAGACCCAGGTGGTCCAGCTCACGGACCGCCCGAGCCGCCGCCTTGGCGTTGAGCTCGTCGTAGCCCTCGAGCGCGGGCAGCGTCCGGCGCTCGACCGTGGTCTGCACGACCCTGGCCACCGGCGTGGCCAGGCGCGGACCGACGACGGGGAGCTCGGAGGCGGCCTCGAGCAGGCCGTCCAGGCGCTCCAGCGCCTCGGCCTCGACCAGGAACAGGCGCTCGCGCCCCTCGCCACGAGCCAGGTGGGCGCGGTGACGGGCCTGGGCCATGAGCTGCTCTCCGCGCTGCTTCAGATCTTCGAACATCGGTGTCTCCTTTGTCCACTGAATGAACCCTCATTCAGTTTTCCGGACGAGGAGACAGGTAGGCGCACACGTCACCGCCGTCAACGAGGAACCCGACGAACCCTGACCAGGCCATCCCCATCCTGGGCTCGGGAAGGGGGAGCGGGCGCGCGATACCCTGTGCCCGTGGCCCGACGCATCCCAGCCC
>CALGIB010000583.1 GCA_937915955.1 uncultured Pseudomonadota bacterium | reverse complement strand
CGGTGGCCAGACGGCAGCCTCCTGGTCGAGGGGCTGGACCTGTCCCTGCGCGCCGGCGAGATCAGCGCGCTGCTGGGCCCCAGCGGATGCGGCAAGAGCAGCCTGCTGCGCCTGGCCGCGGGCCTGCTCGAGGGCTCCGGCAGGATCGAGGCCCCAGAGGCCAAGGCCTTCGTGTTCCAGCAGCCCACGCTGCTGCCCTGGAGGAGCGTCCGCGACAACGTAGCGCTGCCGCTGGAGCTGGGCGCCCCGGCCGGGGCCAGCGTCGAGGAAGCGCTGGCCAGCGTGGATCTGAGCGAGGCCGCGGACCTGCTCCCGGGGCAGCTCAGCGGGGGCATGCAGATGCGCACCTCCCTGGCGCGGGCGCTGGTGACCCGACCCGAGCTGATGCTCCTCGACGAGCCCTTCGCCGCCCTGGACGCGTTGACACGGCGGCGTCTCCAGCGGCGCTTTGAGGAGCTCCAGCGCGAGCAGGGCTTCACCACGCTGCTGGTCACCCACGACATCGACGAGGCGGTGCTCCTTGCCGACCGGGTGCTCGTGCTGTCGGGGCCCCCCGTGCAGGTCCAGCTGGACCTCGACGTCCACGTCGAGCGACCTCGACGCGCGCACGACCCGGCCCTGGCCGAGCTGGTCGCGCGCCTGGAGGGGGCCCTGTGAGGCGCGCCCTCCCGCTGGCCGTGGCGCTCCTGCTCCTGCTGGCCTGGTCCCTGGCCAGCAGGTCGATCTCCCCTCTCCTGCTGCCTGGCCCCGGCGCCGTCCTGGCCGCCCTCGGCGAGCACGGCCACCGCCTGCTCGAGGCCACCTGGACCACGGCCTCGTCCTCGCTCCTGGGCCTGGCCCTGGCCTCGATCTTCGGCCTGGGCGGGGCCGCGCTGTTCCTGCGCTCACGCTGGGTGGAGCTGGCGCTCTACCCCTACGCGCTCCTGCTACAGACCCTACCGATCGTCGCCATCGCGCCCTTGCTGGTGGTGTGGCTGGGCTACGGGCGCCCCGTCGCGGTGGTCACGGCCGCCATCGTCTCGTTCTTCCCGGTGCTCACCGCGGGCAACCTGGGGCTGAGGGCCACCGACCCAGCCCAGGTCGAGCTGCTCCGCCTGCACGGCGCGACCTGGTGGCAGGAGCTCCGAATCCTTCGCCTGCCCGCGTCCCTGCCCTACCTCTTCGCCGGGTACCGGACCGCGGTGGGCCTGTCCGTCATCGGCGCCATCGTGGGCGAGTTCGTGGGCAGCAACGGCCTGCCCCCCTCGCTGGGCAACCTCGTGCTGCGCTCGGCGGGCTCGGCCGACACCGCGCTGACCTTCGCGGCGGTGGGCGCCTCCACGCTGCTCGCGCTGCTGCTCTTCGGCGGCCTGCGGGTCCTGGAGCACCTGAGCATCGGCCGCTGGCATGGCGGCTGAGGCGGGCGGTTAGGCTCGGCGCATGCTGTACCTCCTCCTGTCCTGCAGCGGCTCCGAGCCAACGATCCCGGCGACGTCCGCGGAGTTCGTCCAGGTCCGCCTCGCCCTGAACTGGTTCCCCGAGGCCGAGTTCGGCGGCTTCTACGAGGGTGTGCTGGGAGGGCACTACGAGGAGGCCGGGTTCCGGGTCGAGATCGTGCCGGGGGGCCCCGGCGCGCCGACGCTGGAGC
>CALGIB010000582.1 GCA_937915955.1 uncultured Pseudomonadota bacterium | reverse complement strand
CCACAGTCTTGCTGCAGTCGCTGGAGTCGATGAAGCCGAGCATCGCCTCGCAGGACGGGTTGTCCATGCAGCCGGCGATGAAGTCCTCTTCGTCCTCGGGGTCCAGGCCGACGCAGAGCTTGACGCCCTCGACCTCCTCCTGGGTGCAGGTCCACAGGTCCGTGCAGCCCTCGTAGCAGGGGTCGCAGCCGGTGGTGTCGATGACGTCGCAGCCCTCGCTGCACATCAGCACGCCGGCGTCCTCGCCCAGCGACTCGCAGGTGATGTCGCCGAAGTCCTCGGCGTCACAGACCTCGTCGCCTTCCAGCACGCCGTCCCCGCACTCGGAGTCCCGGCAAGCGCTGGTGTCCAGCTCGCAGGCGTCCGAGCAGGTCAGGTCGCCGAGCTCGAAGCCCTGGGTCAGGCAGTCCTCGCCGCCGAGGTCCGAGCCGTCGCACGCCTCCTCGCCGTTGACGACGCCGTCACCGCACTCCGCGACCTCCTCGCTGTCGGGGGTCTCAGAGGTGCAGCCGGCTACGAGGGCGAAGGCGCCCAGAAGGATGAAGGTACGCATGGTGTCTCCTGTGGTGTCGAATCCCGCCTACCTACGCCGGTCTTCGAGGTGACGCCAAGAGCGCGGCGTCAGGCTCGCTGCTTGTGCGAGCCGTCGCAGCCGGGCGGACGCCCAGTCAGCCCACAGATGCAGTCGTTCGGCCCCTTGCCCGCCAGCACGCGCTCGATGCAGCGCTCGAAGCGCGCGGCGCGGGTGCTGGATTGCTTGGCGCCCGCGACGTGTAGGTTGTAGGCCCGCTGTCGCCCCGGGGTCAGGGCCTCGAAGGCCGCCTTCAGCGGCGGATCGGCCTCCAGCCGGGCCTGGATCTCCTCGGCGAGGGCCGCACGCTCGCTCGGAGGTTCGAGGCGGAGCCCGGCCTTCGCCACCTCCACCGCCGAGGCGATGAGGGCGCGCAAGGCGGGCTCCTCGGCCCGGATGCGGGACAGCTCGGTGAAGCGGACCACCTTGGCGGAGCGGGTGTTCGGGCCCGCGCTCTCGAGCAGTCCGGCCGGGTCCTGGAGCAGCGCGCCCCGAGGGAAGCTCAGGACGCAGTGCTGCTTCCGGCGACCGAGGATCAGGATGTTGTGGCCCTCGGAGGTGAAGGTGGGCTGCTTCCACTTCACCGTCTCCACCAGCCCGCAGGCCAGCGCGATGCGGCGCAGCTCGGCGAGCTCCTCGGCCCAGGTCTCATCGCTCATTCCTCGGGTCTCCTCGCGCAGGCCGACGTTCTACCCCAGCCTTACGCCGAGCGCGGGGCCCGCGGGGGTCTCCGGGGACTCCGGCCCCGGGCAGGGGTTAAGCCGGTGGCATGCTCGACATCGTCCGGATCCCCGTCCTCATGGACAACTACGTGTGGCTGGTCCACGAGCCGACCCAGGGCGTCACCGGGGTGGTCGACCCCGCCGTGGCCGAGCCCGTGCTCGAGGCCCTGCGTCAGCGCGGCTGGAAGCTGGACTGGATCCTGAACACCCACCACCACGGCGAC
>CALGIB010000581.1 GCA_937915955.1 uncultured Pseudomonadota bacterium | reverse complement strand
CGGCGTGGTCGTCGATGGCGTGGGCCTCGGCCCCCACGACGCCGATGTTCAGGGTCGCGCCGGGATCCCGCTCAGGCCGGTCGAGGCCGCCCAGATCGGCCTCGGTGAAGCCCTCGAGCAGCCAGCTGCGCTCGTCCACCAGGCTGCCCTCCATGTCCACGGGCTCGAGCTGCAGGTAGAGCTGCTCGACCGCGGCCCGCATGACCTCGGGATCCTCGTTGTCCAGCTCGACCGCCAGGAAGCGGGTCAGCTCCGAGATCTCCGCGGGGGCCTGGGCGGACTCGCGGCAGGCCAGGGACAGGAGCAGCCACATCAGGCGAGCTTAGCCCCCAGCTGGCTCAGGCAGCTGCGAAAGGTCCGCCCGATACGGGTCTGGTCCCGGATGGCCGCCACGCGAGGCCAGACCGAGCGCTCGCCCTCCCGGATGAAGTCCGCCAGGTCCTCGCGCGTGGGGTTGGTCGCGATGCGGGTGAGCAGCGCGGGGCGGAAGCGCGGGTGCAGCAGGATGTCCCCGCTGTAGTCCTGGCTGACCAGGGCGTGCGCCTGATCCGCCAGCTGCCGAAGCGGGCCGGGCGCCGCCCGACGGGCGATGTCCGTGACCAGGGTGCTCTGGTGGCGGACCGCCGAGCCCGCGGCCCCCATCACCGCGGTGCGCAGCCCCTGGCGGTCGTAGCGACGCAGGAAGGGCATCACGTGGGGGTTGGTCTGGCTCACGACGAAGTGGTTGACGTTGTGCAGACGCGCCAGCCGCAGCTTGGGAAGATCGCCGTAGAGCGAGCCGTCCACCCAGCGCTCGCCGGCGACGTAGGGCTCCTCGCCGTCGGGGCCACGAGAGCGCAGCTCGATGGGCGGGAAGAGCGTCGGCAGCGCGCTGCTGGCCAGGGCGGCGCTGGCCACCAGCACGTCCGGCGAGGTCAGGTGGCAGAGCAGGCGAGGCTTCTGGCGGCTTCGGGTCGGCGAGACCGAGATGTTCAGCGCTCGCCCGCTGCGCGCGAAGGCCTCGGCAAAGGTCCAGCCGCCGACGTTGTTCAGCAGGACCTCGTAGAGCCGAGCGGGATCCAGCCAGGCGCCCTGGTCCCAGGCCTTGCGCAGGCCGAAGGGCAGCAAGCCGTCGAGGCGGAGCTGGTCGGTGTCCTCGAACATCCCGCGCAGCTCGGCGTCGCTGCGGGTGCACACGCCAGCGGCGATCATCGCGCCGGTGCTGGCTCCGGAGAGGATGTGGGGCAGCAGCCCCAGATCCATCAGCGCCTTGACCACGCCGAGGTGGTGGAAGCCCCAGGTGGCGCCGCCGGACAGCAGCAGCGCGGAGCGCCCGAAGACCTTCTCGGCCACCTGGAAGCGGGCGGTCTTGGCCTGACGGGACAGCCCCACGATCTCGGTCGCCGCGAGCCAGCGCAGCGAGGACTCGACGGTCTCGAGGTAGGCCTCGACGAGGTGCTTGGTGCCGGCCAGGGCGCTGTCGTAGAGCTCGGGCGAGGACAGGTCGTTGAGCTGCCGACCCAGCTCGTGATCCAGGTGCCGGGCCAGCTCCAGGGCCTTCCCGGTGGTGCGCAGCTCACGCATGCGGGCGATGTCCGCGCGCAGGGCGGAGGCCTCGTAGTGGGGGCTCTCGTCGTCCTCTCGCCAGGCCGCCAGGCCCGTCAGCCGGTCGTGGTCCTGGGCCGCCTGCAGCCACTCCTCGTAGCTGGAGGCGTTGTCCAGGGCGTGCTCGACCTCGGGTGTCCTCATCGGTGCGCTCAGCGGTAGATGACCAGCCAGCTGTTCAGGATGATGTGCTGCCAGTTGTCGCCGCCGCCGGCGTCCTCACCCTGGAACATCGCCTGGTAGGTGATGGTGTTCTCCTGGCCCAGGTTGACCTGGGCGGTCACGTCCTGCCGGTCCACGTCGACCTGCTTTCCCGGGCACCAGCCGCCGCGGCCGTACCACCAGGTGCCGTACTGGTTGGGCACGGTGCCCTCGGCGGTCTGGGCCATGCAGCCGAAGTTGTCGCCGACCCAGGGCTGGTCCAGCACCAGCGTGGTGTCGTCGTTGAACGTGTACTCGTGGTGGATGTCGCAGAACTCGGCGCAGTTGCCGGGGCTGGCCATGCCGTGCCCCGTCGTCACGGTGACCAGCTCGACGCGCGCGGCGTCTTCGGGGACGGTCACGGTGACGGGGTCGCGGTCGTTGTAGGTGCCGGCGTGCAGGTCACCGCCCGCGAACAAGAAGATCATCTCCTGGGGGCGCAGCTCCTCGCCGCTGTTGGACAGGCGCAGGTCGGCGGTGAGCTCGTAGGGGCCGTTGGCGTAGAAGCGGAACTTCGTCGTGCCGCCCTGGGACAGCATCGGCAGCAGGGGGCTGACGTCGTGCACGTAGCGGCCCTCGCGGTGGTAGGTCGTGATCCAGCGACCGATCTCGGTCTCACAGCCGCAGTCGATGTCCTCGTAGCCGCTGCCGTCCTCCTTGCAGGTGTAGGTGGCCTCGTGGGCGTCCCCGTCGGGGTCGCTGCACTGGCCCGTCTGGGTGTCGACCCCGGGCTCGCAGGCCGTGTCCGCCCAGGGGTTGGCCTCGACCGCGGTGGAGCACACCCACATGTAGGTCGTGTAGTCCCAGGCCGGGCAGACGCCGTACTCCCCCTCGCCCTCACAGGCCTGGGTCACGTCCAGCTCCAGCGTGTCGAAGCCCTCCATCTCGTCGGCCGAGGGCAGCTCCACCTCGGCGTAGAGGTTGCCGTTGATGCGCTCGTTGTCCCAGACCCGCACGACCGTGGCGCCCTGGGCGTCCAGGCGCTCCTGGCGTTCGAACTCGTAGTTCCAGTACACCGCCTCGTTGGCGGCCATCGACACGTCGTTGTCGAACCAGCTGCCGTTGTAGCGCTCGGGGTTGGCGAAGCTGCCGATGTACCGGAGCCGCTGGGTGCGATCGACGCCCACGCCCCAGTTCGGCGTGGCCAGCGTGCTGCCCAGCCAGCCCGGGGTCTTGCTGGCCTTCTGGGTGCCATAGACGACCCGAGGTGCCCACCAGTCGACCTGCTCCTGGCCCAGGCCCCCCAGCGAGTCGTCGATCTTGTCCTTGAGGTCGGCCAGCGCGGCGAGGCGGTCGTCGTCCTTTCCCGAGCTGACCAGGAACACGACCTGCGTGTTGGTCGGCAGGCTCTCGAACAGCGTCTTGAAGTCCTTCTTCTTCTCCCAGAGCTCGGTCGTCGAGCTCAGCGCCTGGTTGGGGTGGCTGGGGATGAACAGGTAGTTGTCG
>CALGIB010000580.1 GCA_937915955.1 uncultured Pseudomonadota bacterium | reverse complement strand
GGTGCGTCGGAGCTCGTCCCCGGCGAAGCCGTGGCGGGCGATCTCGGGCACGGCCTCTTGCTGGGCGAGGAAGTGCAGCAGCTCCTCGTCCATGCCCTCGCCAGGGTCTGCGCCGGCCACCCACAGGGCGCTCCGCTGCACCCAGGCTTCTACGGGGGCGCGGCAGCCCGTGCAGGTCACCAGCGCCCGATCGGGCAGGAGCTGCAGGACCTCGAGCTCGACGCCGAGGGCCTGCAGCACCAGCGCCGGGCTGCCGTGCTTGTCCACGAGCGTGGTCGGGCGGAGGCGGCTGCGGGCCGAGAACGGCGGCGCGGGCAGGTCCAGCGCGGGCAGCGTCGCCGCCTTGAGCTCCGGCTCGGCGCGCTCGTGTCCTGGCGGACGCGTATCCGGGCCCTGGACCTGATCGGCCTGGGGAGCGGGTTCGAGGCAGGCCAGCAGGGTCAACAACACGCCCTGCAGCCTATCGGATAGGGTCCGGACATGCTGTCTGCTGGTGCACGTGTCGGGGTGTTCGCGCCCTCGGGGGCCTACGCTCCCGAGCGCCTCGAGCAGGGGCTGGAGCTGATCCGGAGCTGGGGATTGGAGCCGGTGGCCGCGCCCAACCTGGGGGCTCGCTGGCGCTACCTGGCGGGGACGGACGAGCAGCGGCTGCAGGACCTGCAGTGGGCTCTGTCGGCCCCGGACCTGGACTTCGCCTGGATGGCGCGGGGTGGCTCGGGGCTTGCGCGCCTGCTGGGGCGCCTGGACTGGGGCGCCGTGCGTCGGGGGGCCATGGGCTTCTCCGACGGCACCGCGCTGCTCCAGGCCCTTCGTCAGCGGGGCATCGAGGGCGTCCACGGGCCGGTGCTGCACAGCCTGGCCGACCTCTGCAGCCGGGCTACCCAGGCCTCGGTCCGGGCCCTCCTGGTGGAGGGCGAGCGCCCCGATCTGCCAGGCGCCGCCTGGGGCCCCGGCCAGGTCACGGCCCCCGTCGTGGGGGGCAACCTATGCGTGCTGGCCAGCCTCTGTGGCACCCCCTTGCAGCTGGACGCTCGAGGCTGCGTGGTGCTGCTCGAGGACATCGGCGAGCCGGCCTACAAGCTGGACCGCATGCTCGAGCAGCTGCGGCAGTGCGGTGTGTTCGAGGGGGCGCTCGGCGTCGGCCTCGGCCAGTTCGTGGGCTGCGCCACCCCCGAGGGAGCCGACTACGGCATCGAGCAGGTCCTGCGGGAGAAGCTCGAGCCCCTGGGGCTGCCCGTCGTGGCCGACCTCCCCGTGGGCCACGGGCGCCGGAACCGCCCCTGGACCTTCGGCGGCCGCATGCGCCTGGACGCCGCGGGCCTGCATGCCTGCTGAGCTCCTCGAGCGGGCCGTCCGGGACGGTGTCACGCCCAGCTATGACCTGGCGGTGCTGGTGGGCGGCGAGCCGACGCTCGCGCTTCGGGGTGGCTGGATCGAGCCCGGCGTGCCGGTGCCCGGCGACGCGGTCTGGGATCTGGCCAGCCTGACCAAGCCCCTGGTCGGCGCTCCCCTGGCCTGGAGGCTGGTCGACGAGGGTCTGCTGGGCTTCGACGAGGAGCTCCGCCGGATCCTGCCGGACCTGTCCGAGGGCGTGACCCTGGCGCACCTGCTCTCCCACAGCGCCGGGTACCCGGCCTGGAGGCCGCTCTACGAGCAGGTCGACGAGCCCGGCTCGTCCACGGCCCGTGAGCTCATCCTCGAGCTGGCCCGAACCTGCCCGCTGGAGTCCGAGCCCGGGATCCGCCACGCCTACTCGGACCTCGGCTTCCTGGCCCTCTGCGCGCTGCTGGAGCACCTCGGCGGCGCCCGGGTGGACGTCCTTGCGAGGGACCTGCCGCTGGACGGCCTGACCTGGGGCTCCCCGCGGGCGGTGCCCACCGAGGACTGCCCCGTCCGCGGGCGCGTGGTCCGGGGCGAGGTCCACGATCTGAACTGCTGGGCGATGGGCGGCGTGTCCACCCACGCTGGCCTCTTCGGCGACGCGCGGTCCGTGGCCATGGCCGCGCAAGCCCACCTGCAGCGCTTCCGCTCCGGTCGGAGCCGGGCCCTGCGCGAGGCGTGGACGCGGCGAGGCGCCGGCAGCCACCTCCTGGGGTGGGACGGCCGCAGCGGCGAGAACAGCTCCAGCGGGGCCCTCTTTCCGCCTGAGTCGGTCGGTCACCTGGGCTTCACGGGCACCTCGGTCTGGCTCGCCCCCCGTGAGGAGGTGGTGGTGGTCCTGTTGACGAACCGTGTCCATCCGAGCGTCGAAGATGTGCGGATTCGTCAGCTTCGACCTGCACTTCATGACGCCGTGGTCGGGTGGTTGAGGCGCCGGGGGCGCTGGGTGCGTTAGTCTGGGCGGCCCCTTGGCGCGCAGGAGCTTCCATGTCCGAGACCCGCTGGTTCGAGCAGGGCCCACGCGACCTCGCCGTCAGCGAGCGTCGACGCAACGGAAAGGACCTCTGGCTGCGCTGCCCGGGCTGCTCCGAGATCTTGTACAAGCCGGCCCTGGGCGAGCGCTTCCAGGTCTGCGTGCACTGCGGCCACCACTTCCACCTGGGCGCCGTGCAGCGCATCCAGATGCTCATCGACGAGGGCAGCTGGGTGCCCCACGACGAGCACCTCGAGCCTACGGACCCGCTGGAGTTCACGGACAGCAAGTCCTACGTGTCGCGCCTGGCCGCCAGCCAGAAGAAGACGGGACGTCGGGACGCCTTCTACGGCGGCAGCTGCCGCATGGGCGGCATCCCGGTGGAGCTCGGCAGCTTCGACTTCTCATTCATGGGTGGCTCGATGGGCTCGGTCGTGGGCGAGGCGGTCACCCGCGTGTTCGAGCGCGCGATCGACGCCCGCTGCCCGGCCATCATCATCTCTGCCAGCGGCGGCGCGCGCATGCAGGAGGGCATCCTCTCGCTGATGCAGATGGCCAAGAGCTGCGCGGCCCTGGCCCGGCTTCGGGACGAGGTCGGCCAGCCCTACATCTCCGTGCTCACCCACCCGACCACCGGCGGCGTCGCGGCCAGCTTCGCCATGCTGGGTGACGTCATCCTGGCCGAGCCGCACGCGCTCATCGGCTTCGCCGGTCCCCGGGTCATCGAGCAGACCATCGGCCAGCAGCTGCCGGACGACTTCCAGACCAGCGAGTACCTGCTCGCGCACGGAATGGTCGACCAGCTCGTGCCCCGAGACCAGCTGCGCGAGCGCATCGTGCGCATCCTGTCCTGGGCGGGCGCGCAGGTCGTGGACGCCTCGGGCGAGGCCGAGGAGTAGGGCCCCTTGCGGACCCACCCCGCGCTGGACCGCTCCACCGCCGCAGGCGTTCGACTGGGGCTGGAGAACGTGCGCCGACTGCTGGCGGCCATAGGCGACCCCCAGCGGGACCTGCAGGTCGTTCACGTCGCGGGCACCAACGGCAAGGGCAGCGTCTGCGCCATGATCGACAGCGTGCTCACGGCCCAGGGCCTGAAGGTGGGACGCTTCACGTCTCCGCACTTGCAGCGGGTCAACGAGCGCATCCGGGTCGGCGGTGTGGAGATCCCGGACGAGGATCTGGACCCGCTGCTGACCGAGGTCGAGGCGGCCGCCCGGGCCTGGGGCGAGGATCTGCCCGGCGGCGGCTCCCCGCTGACCTACTTCGAGCTGATGACGGTCGCGGCGATCCTGTACTTCTCTCGCCTGAGCCTGGACTTCTGCGTGGTCGAGGTCGGCCTGGGTGGGCGGCTCGACGCCACCAACGTGCTGAGACCCAGGGTCTGCGCCGTGACCTCGATCTCGCTGGATCACACCGCGTGCCTGGGCCACGACGTGAGCGCCATCGCCTTCGAGAAGGCCGGCATCATCAAGCCCGAGGTGCCGGTGCTGGTCGGCCGGCTGCCGCGCGCGGCGAGCTCCGTCGTGCGCTCGGTCGCCATGGATCGGCGGGCCCCAGCGCGCTTCCTGGGCGAGGCCTTTGACGTCGAGGGCCAGACCGAGGACTTCGCCTGGCTCGGCCGCCAGAGCCTCGAGGGGCTGCGCGTGTCCCTGCCGGGTCAACACCAGGTGGACAACGCCGCGGTGGCGCTGGCGGTGGTCGAGGAGCTGACCCTACAGGGCCTGGACATCGATGAGCGGGCCGTCCGCGCAGGGCTGGCGACGGTGCGGCACGCGGGTCGCCTGGAGTGGCTGGCCGAGGACCTGCTGCTCGACGGCGCGCACAACCCGGCG
>CALGIB010000579.1 GCA_937915955.1 uncultured Pseudomonadota bacterium | reverse complement strand
CTCGTCGGGGGTCTCGGTGACCTGCCCCTCGTCCTCGTCGATGCCGCCGTCCTCGATGCCCCAGCACTGGACGCCGCCGTCCTCGCGGAGGACGCAGGTGTGGTCGTCGCCCACGTCCACCTGCTGAAAGCCACCGCCACACGCCACGAGGAGCAAGATCATCCGGGGAGTGTAGCCCGCGACGCCGCCCGCTATACTGATGACATGTCAAGGGTAGCGCCCACCCGCCGAGGTCTGCTGCAGGCTCTGGGAGCCGGCGGGGTGCTGTTGTGGGCGGGCCCGGCCTGGGCCGCGCAGGACTGGCAGATCTCGTATGGGGGCTGCGCCGACCTGGACGAGGCCCTGGACCAGCAGGCCGAGGTCGAGGCCGTCCTGGGCTCGGATCTGGTGGCCAGGATGGGCGTCGTGCTGCGCCCCGACCGCACCTACCATGTGGTGCTCCCGGTGGACGGCGGGCAGGCGGCCGCCGAGGCGCTGGCCTCCCGACACAACGCGCTCCTGTCCGAGGCCTGGGGCGGCGACGAGAGTGTGGCGAGCGTCATCGCCGTGAGCAGCGCCGAGGCGCTCTACAACGTGAGCTATGGGCTGGGTCCGAACTTCGACGCGCTCAAGAGCAGCTACGGCGAGGTGACCCGCATGCTGGGCAGCGGCGTGGCCCGCGATCTGGTCATCGAGCGCACCCCCAAGAGCAACTTCGCCCTGGTCTACCGGCGCTACGGGGGACGTCGAGTCCAGCCGCACGGTGGCCCTGCGTCACGACAAGCTGCTGCGCTCGGTGGGCCTCGACGCGGCGCTCATCCGACACCAAAACAACCCGGTCGTGTGGACCGGGACCTCGGCCGAGGCCCGCCCCGTCGGGACCATCCGCCGCCCCGAGCCCGCGGCCGCTGAGCCCGAGGAGCCGGCCACCCAGGTCGACAAGCCCCGCCTGGCTCCGGTCGATCCTTCCCAGACCCCTAGCGTGGTCGAGGTGCTGGCCGAGGCCGAGCCGCCCACGCCGGCCGAGCCGAGCACGCCCATCGAGCAGGCCATCGAGCGGCCCGCCGCTCGGCCGATGGTGCCCGGAGAGGCGGCGCTGACCCAGGCCATCGACGAGCGCGTCAAGCAGCTGCGCAAGGCCGGCATGGTCAGCGGCGACGAGGGGACGAGCTGGCTGGTCTACGACCTCGGCAACGACGCCCCGCTGGCCAGCATCAACGGCGAGCTGCCCCGGCAGTGCGCCTCGATGGTGAAGCCCCTGGTCGCGCTGGCCTTCTTCCACCGCGAGGCCGCCGGTGAGCTGGTCTACGGGCCCGAGAGCACCGCCCGCTTCGAGGCGATGATCCAGAAGAGCTCGAACACGGCCACGGACTGGGTCATCCAGCAGGTCGGCGGGCCCTCGGCGGTGCAGCAGATCCTGCAGCAGCAGTACCCCCACATCTTCCAGGACACCCAGGTCGTCGAGTACATCGGCAGCTCCGGGCGCACCTACAAGAACCGGGCCTCGGCCGCGGATCTGGGCCGCTTCCTCCGGGCGCTCTGGGCCGACGAGCTGCCCAAGAGCGTCGAGCTCAAGCGGCTGATGAACCTGCCGGGCCGCGACCGCATCTACGACGGCGCGCCCTCCATCCCCGTCGGGACCGAGGTCTACAACAAGACCGGGAGCACCTCGATGTGCTGCGGGGACATGGGCATCCTGGTGGCCCAGAAGAGCGCCGGCGGCACCTGGCCCTACGTGCTGGTCGGCGTCATCGAGAAGGCCAGCCGCGCGGACAGCTACAGCAGCTGGATCCGGACCCGGGCCAAGGTCATCCGCTCGGTCAGCGACCTCGTCTACACCCAGCTCAAGCCCACCCGCGGCCTGAAGTGAGTGGGCCGCGGGCGGTGGCCGCCGTCCTGGACAGCCCGCTCGGGCCGGTCTTCGTCGAGGGCGTCGCCGCCGTCGAGCGCATCGGCTTCGGCGCCCCGACCGCGCCCGTCGAGCCGGGGGCCTTCCCCGAAGCGGTGGACCAGTTGAAGCGCTATTTCTTGGGCGATCTCAAGGTCTTCGATCTGGACCTGGCCCCTCGAGGGACCCCATTCCAGAGGCGGGTCTGGGCGGCGCTGGCCCGCATCCCGAGGGGCGGGACCACGACCTACGGTGCCATGGCCCGGGATCTCGGGAGCGTCGCCCGGGCGGTGGGGACCGCCAACGGCGCCAACCCCATCGCCATCGCGCTGCCCTGCCACCGCGTCATCGGCGCCGACGGCACGCTGACGGGCTACGCCGGCGGCCTGGACCGCAAGGAGTGGCTGCTCCGGCACGAGGGCGCGTGGCCGCTGGTGCGCGCTCAGACCTCGCTCTTCTAACAGCAGCCTCCGCCAGCGTAGTGCCAGGTGCTCTCCGTCACGCGGATCCTGGGGTCTCCGAGCGACATCAGGGCCTTGGAGGTCTTGTCGCAGACGCTCAGCGGGACCTCGGAGATCAGCACGTGGCCCTTGCCGTCGTCGAAGCTGCCCTCGCCGAGCCAGAAGGCCACCTTGCCCGTGAAGACGCAGGCGCCGTCTTCGGGCATGGGGTCCTTGATGGCCACGACCTCGACGGACTCCAACAAGATGTCCTCGTCGATGCCGTAGGTCTCGGCGTCCAGCAGGCGGTAGGGGCTTCGGCGGCGCACCTCGATCGTGCCGAAGCCGGCCTCGACCAGGTCCGCGATGTAGGCCTCGTAGGTGGGGGCCCCGGAGAGGCAGCGGGCCCGAAGATGCTCGTCCGCGGCCAACCTGGCGGGCATCTCGACGGGCGTGATGGGGTCGCTGAGCACCAGGCGCCCACCGGGTGCCAGCACGCGGTGCATCTCTCGCAGCGCTCGCAGGCGGTGTTGGTCCGTAAAGATGTTGAACAGGCAGTTCTGGGCGGCCACGTCGACGCTGCCGTCGGCCACGGGCAGGTTCAGCGCGTCCCCGTGCACGATCTCCACGAAGTCGCGGGAGAACCAGGCGTTGGTGGCCTCGGCGATGGCGAAGTTCGCGGCGGCCTTGGCGCGCATCTGGGGCACCGGGTCCACCGCCACGACGCCACCGGCTCGTCGCGCGAACCAGGCGAACTGCAGCGCCTCCAGGCCCCCGCCGACGCCCACGTAGAGGATGGTCATGTCCTCGCGCAGGTCCTGCAGGTGCACGGTGGTTCCGCAGCCGTAGTTCATCTCCAGCATCTCGGCGGGCACCGCCAGACCGGGCAGCGCCCAGACGGGGCTGGTGGTGCAACAGAGCTGCGCGTCTGGAGTGGCCGCGGCCTCGGCGTAGACCTCGAGGGTGGTCTTCAGGTAGCTGTCTT
>CALGIB010000578.1 GCA_937915955.1 uncultured Pseudomonadota bacterium | reverse complement strand
CACGGCAACCTCGGCCCCGTGGCGCTCGGCGGCGTGACGCGGGTGCGACGCCTGGGCGGGGATCTCAGCCCCTGGGCCTTCGACGGCGGCGGCTGGCTGGCCCTGGACCGCGGTCCATGGAGCGCCGACCTGAACCTGGGAGGGGTGCTCGTGCCGACCTCGATGATGGCGCAGGGGGCGGGCCTCGCCACCCCGGGCAGTCAGGTCGTCCGAGGCACGGTCGGCATGAACGGACGCATCACGGGCCTGCTTCGCCTGCGCCTCGAGGTCGGCCTCGAGAGCTCCTTCGGCAGCGTCGAGTACCGGCGCGTCCGCGCTCAGCTCGGGCTGGCCCTGGATCTCTCTCGGGCTGGCCCCTCTCGGGCCTCCGCTCAGGCCCCCACCCTGGTCCTCAGGGCCCCCGAGGCCTCGAGCGTCCAGGTGATCGGCAGCTTCACGGACTGGGAGCCTCTGGAGCTCGAGCGGCGGGACGAGCTCTGGGTCCTGGAGCTGGAGCTCGCCACGGGCACCTACGAGTATGTCTTTGTCGTGGACGGCCAGATCGAGGTCCCAGAGGGGCCGACGCGCCCCGATGGATTCGGAGGAGAGAGCGCGATTCTTGTCGTGTACTGAGGATGAGGAAAATTTTTCGGTCACCTGCCGAGAGGCTGCCTCGTAGGTACCTCGAGGGCTGAAACATGATCGACAGAAAGGGCAACTACGTCATCGGCTTCGCGGTCGCGCTGACCGCGCTGATCGGCATCGGCGCGCTGGTGATCGACATGGGCTACAGCCGCGTCGTCCACGCCCAGATGCAGGACGCCGCGGACGCCTCGGCCCACGCGGCCGTCGCCTACCTGGACAAGACCGATCAGGGCCTGTCCAACGCGCGCCAGACGGCCGTGGACATCGCGGCGATGAATGTCGCCAACGGGGCCTCGGTCAGCCTGGATCCGAACTCCGCCAACGCCCCGGATGGCGAGGTCGTGCTCGGCTTCTGGGACTGGGACAGCGGCTCGTTCACCCCCAGCCAGGACCCCGAGCTCGTCGACGCCGTGCTCGTCCAGCCCGCCGACTCCCAGGTCTCCGGTCTCTTCTCGGTCGCGGCCTTCGGCGTGAAGGCCTGGGGTGTCCGGGCCGACAGCATCGCCGTTCAGCCGCCTCCGACGCCGGCCGGGGCGGTCAAGTGCTACATCCCGCTGGCGGTCCCGGAGTGCACCTTCGACGCGCACCCCGACGGCGAGATCCTGGACATCGACCTGGTCTTGAACCCCGACGGCAAGGACAACGTCGGCTGGGCCCTTGTGGGCGCCTCGCCCAACGCGGAGACCCTGCGTGACCAGATCAACGACTGCCAGTCCACGGGCGAGATCACGACGGCCTCGCTGGTCGAGCTCAACAACGGCGTGATCACCACCGTGCTGCGCACCCTCGGTGACGCGGTGGTCAACAGCGACACCGCCTGGGACGAGCGGCTCTGGGGCGAGCAGCCGGTTCCCTACGACAAGAGCTATGTCGACAAGAACGGCGGCTACGGCAACACCTTCGAGGGCCCCATCGTGGTCTTCGACGGCGGCGCCGACTGCAGCAACGTCAAGTACACCGGCGACTCCAAGATCACCGGCTTCGCCTGGGCCGCCGTCTACGACGTGGTCGACGCGGGCAGCGCCTCGGACAAGAACGTCCGCGTTCGACTGAACACCTTGGACGAGTTCACCTGGGGCACCCAGGGCGGCGGCACGCTGGACGACGGCGTCGAGTACGAGCCCCCGGCCATGATTGTCCGATGAGGCGTAGCCGTCGAGGCGCCTCGGCGATCGAGTTCGCGCTCTGCCTGCCGGTGGTGGTCGCGCTGCTGACGGGCATCCTGGACTGGGGGGCCTACCTCTCCGCCATGCACGAGGCCCAGTCTGCTGCGCGCGAGGGCGTGCGCCTGGGTGCGGCCACCGACCAGGACGAGGATCCCGTGACGCTCGCGGAGAACCGGGTCGCCGATCGACTCGCCGAGGCCGGCGTGAAGGGCTCGGGCGTCGCCACGCTCAGCGGGCTGTCCCCGGACCAGGTCATGACGGTCACCGTGAGCGGCAGCTACAGCCCCTTCGTCGGGCTCGTCCCGGTGCCCTCGACGGTGAACGGGGCCATGACCATGCGCATGGAGGACCAGCCATGAGGTCCCGCTCCCGCCGCGGCGCCAGCGCCATCGAGACCGCCCTGTTGGCCCCCGTGGCGCTGGTGCTGCTGGGCGGCTTCCTGGAATACGGCTGGTACTTCCTCCAGGAGATGAACCTGAACGCGGCCGTGCGTGAGTCGGGCCGCATCGCGGCCGGCACCCCGGTCGCGGACGATCCCACCGCGACCTTCAAGGCCGAGCTCGAGGCCGAGCTGACGCGTCGCGGCATGGCCCACATGGAGCACGCCTCCACCAGCTGGGTCTCGGGCGACGCGGGCGCGCGCCTGCTCAACATCCAGGTCTCTGTGCAGTTCCCAGGCCTCACAGGCCTCGTCCCGGTCCCCTCTGCCATCAAGAAGTCCGTGACCACGCGGCTCGAGGACCAGGAACCTCTCTAATCTCCGGAGTCTCCGTGCTGCTGATCCTCACGCTGCCCTCGCTCGCGGCCACCTGGCCCTCGACCTCGGACTGGGAGGCCGTCCAGAAGGACGGCGCCGACCTGACCGATCCTTGCGGTGACATCACGGGCAAGTCCTGGTGGGACATCCTGGGTGACTCCAGCGACCCCGCCGCCTTCGTCTACGACGACGGCACCAACCTCTGGTTCCGGCTGCGCGTGGGCGACGAGCCCTACTCGACCTCGGGCGGCAGCCCCAACGCCTGGCGCAGCTTTGGCTGGGGCGTGATGATCGAGTCGGACTGGGACACCAGCGACCCCGGCTACGACTACATCGTCTACGTCGACGGCGTGGGCGAGACCGTGACGCTGTCCGAGAACACGACCAAGTCGTCGCCGTTCACCTCGGACGCGCCCGAGACGGATCTGTACGACTACGACGCCGGGCTGGCCGAGTCGGGCTCGGCCTCGGCCGACAACGCTGGCTGGGAGGCCGCGGGCACCGACCTCTGCGGCGTCGGCGGGACTCCGGACCACTTCGTGGACTGGTATGTGCCCTGGGTGGACCTGACCGCCGAGACGGGCGCGACCAGCGTGGACCAGCTGGCCTTCGCCTTCGGCACCAGCGCCTCGGCCAAGAAGTTCAGCAAGGACCTGGCCGGCTGCGACAACAGCGGCGACTGCAGCGACTACTGGGACCAGGTCTCGGAGAGCCCCCAGGACAGCGACGGCGATGGCCTGAGCGATCTCGAGGAGATCAACGACTACGGCACCGATCCGGGGGTCGCGGACACCGACGGGGACGGCCTGGACGACGGCGAGGAGGTGCTCACCTACGGCACGGATCCGAACGACACGGACAGCGACGACGACGGCCTGAGCGACGGTGAGGAGGTGAACACCTACGGCACCGATCCCAACGACAGCGACACGGACGGTGACGGCCTGGACGACGGCGAGGAGGTGGACACCTGGGCCACGGATCCGACGGACAGCGACAGCGACGGCGACGGCCTGAGCGACGGCGAGGAGGTGCTCACCTACAGCACCGACCCGAACGACGAGGACAGCGACGGCGACCAGCTCTCCGACGGCGAGGAGGTGAACACCTACGGCACGGATCCGAACGACCGGGACACGGACGGTGACGGGCTGAACGACTTCCGCGAGGTCGACAAGACCGACACCGACCCGCTGGACGCCGACAGCGACGACGACGGCCTGGACGACGGCGAGGAGGTCGACACCTACGGCACCGATCCCAACGACAGCGACAGCGACGACGACGGGCTGGACGACGAAGAGGAGGTCAACACCTACGGCACGGATCCCAACGTCGCCGACACCGACGGCGGCGGTGTGTCCGATGGCGTCGAGGTCCTGGTGAGCGGCACCGATCCGCTGGACGCCAGCGACGACGTCAGCTCGACCACGGACTCCGACGGCGACGGCCTGACCGACGACGAAGAGATCGCGCTGGGCACCGACCCCGACGACGCGGACACCGACGGTGACGGCCTGAGCGACGGTGACGAGGTCAACACCCACGGCACCGACCCGACCGAGGCCGACACGGACGGCGACGGGCTGGACGACGGCGAGGAGATCGACACCTACGGCACCGACGCGACCGACGCCGACACGGACGGCGACGGGCTGACGGACGGTGAGGAGATCGACACCTACGGCACGGACGCGCTCGACGACGACACGGACGGCGACGGCCTGGAGGACGGGGCCGAGGTCGACACCTGGGGCACCGACCCCCTGGACGACGACAGCGACGGCGACGGGCTGAGCGACGGGGACGAGGTCGAGGTCCACGGCACCGACCCGAACGAGGCGGACACCGACGGCGACGGGCTGAGCGACGGGGACGAGGTCGACATCGAGGGCACCGACCCGACCGACAGCGACAGCGACGACGACGGGCTGAGCGACGGGGACGAGGTCAACACCTACGGCTCGGACCCCAACGACAGCGACAGCGACGGCGACGGGCTGAGCGACGGGGACGAGGTCAACACCTACGGCACCGACCCCACCAACGAGGACAGCGACGGTGACAAGCTGACGGACGGCGACGAGGTGGACACCTACGGCACCGATCCGAACGACACGGACAGCGACGGCGACGGCCTCAACGACTACCGCGAGGTCATCAGTCTGGGCACCGACCCCAACGACAAGGACACTGACGACGACGGGCTGAGCGACCGCAAGGAGGTCGACGTCGAGGGCACGGATCCCCTGGATCCGGACACGGACGACGGCGGGGTCAGCGACGGGGACGAGGTCGACAACGGCACCGATCCCCTGGACGGCACAGACGACTTCGATCCGGGCGGCGACACGGGCGACACGGGTGACACGGGCGGTCCGGTCATCGACACGGGCGACACGGGCGAGCCCGTCGTCGACACGGGTGACACGGGCGGTCCGGTCGTCGACACGGGCGACACGGGCGCGCCGACCGACGACACGGGCACCCCCAGCGGCGACGACACGGGCACGACCGAGGACCCCGTGGGCGACACGGGCAACCCCGAGGCGGAGCTCTCCGGGCTCTACAGCGGCGGCGGAGGCTGCGGCTGCGCCACGGGCACGGGCACCGGCGCCGGCCTGTTCAGCGTGCTGCTCGGCTTGATCGCGCTCAGTCGCAGGAAGCGCTGAGCGCGTAGCTGACCCGGACCTCGTTGGCGCCGACCAGGTCCTCGAAGGACAGGGCGTTGAGCCCCTCGTCGTAGGCCCAGCCCGTGCTGGTGGAGACCCCGTCCACCTGCACCGTGATCGAGCCCGGCGCGGGGACCTCGGCCAGCGTGAACAGCCACGTCCCCTTCAGCGAGACCTCGGCGAGCGACGCGACGTGCTCGGACCAGTCGCCGGAGCAGAGCGACAGCGCCTCGCCGCCTGTCTCCTCGATGGCCTCGAGGTAGCCGTCGGCGCCCTCGTTGCAGCCCTCTGTGTCCACCACGCCGGAGATGACCAGCCTGTCCGCGCTGGCGACGTGCTCCTGCAGCCTGGGCAGCCAGTAGTCCCAGGTCCAGGCCGCCGCCTGCTCGTGGCTGCGCTCGGGCTCGTCGCTGACCACGATCAGGTGCAGCAGGGCCTCGCTGCGCAGGAAGCCCGCGTTGCAGCCCCCATCGGTCTGGTCCAGCGCGCGATCCAGCAGCTTCAGCAGGGCCTCGTCGTCCTGGATCTCGACGTCCTCGCCCATCACGACGGCCTCCTGGAACAGGCCCTCCACGTCGCTGGTCGAGGGCTTCAGGATGCCGTGGTTGAAGCAGCCCGTGTCGTAGGTGACGACCCCGATGCGCCAGTTGTCCGTGGCGGTCTCGAGCCCCTCGACGAAGGCCGCGAAGTTCTCGCCCAGGCTGGTGTTGTCGTCGTCCATCGAGCCGGACTGGTCGACGGCGAAGATCAGGTCCACCGGCGGATCCTCGTCGATCTCGAAGGTCT
>CALGIB010000577.1 GCA_937915955.1 uncultured Pseudomonadota bacterium | reverse complement strand
GCCCTGCTCGGCGGCGCCGACGATCAGCGCGGCGGCGTCGTAGGCCAGGGCCGCGCCCCAGTCGGGCTCCTCGCCGAAGGCCCTGTGGTAGGCCGCTCGGAACTCCTGGACCGGGGGCTCGCCGCCGTCCAGGATCAGCGGAGCGACGGGGTACACGCCCCGGGTGAAGTGCAGCTCGTCGGGGTGGAAGGCGTCGATGAAGGCCCGGCTGGCCAGGGTGTTCGGGGCGATGATGGGGCCCTGGAAGCCTCGCCCGCGGAGCTGCTTCACCAGCTCGACGGCGGCGGCCGCGTGGGTGGCCAGGGCGACGGCGTCCACCGGCTCCGCCTCGAGCAGCTGGGCGGTCAGGGCCTGCAGCTTGCCCTCGAGCTCGGCGCCCTGAAAGGTCTCGTTGTCGAAGGTCCACTGCTGGGCGACGGCGCAGGCCGGGTCCTCCTCGCAGCCCTCGACGAAGGCCTGCGCGATGCCCGTGCCGTAGGTCAGCGACTCGGAGATGACCGCGATCTGCCGTGCCTCGAGCACGTGCGTCACGTAGTCGGCCATGAAGCCCGCCTGGCGCGGGCTGCTCGGCATCGTGCGGAAGTACCAGGGGCGCGCCGTGGTGACGGACAGGTCGCTGGCGGCGGGGCTCACCGCGGGGATGCCCTCGGCGTCGTAGATGGCGCCCGCCGCCACGCTGCAGGAGCTGTACTTGTGCCCGATCACGGCGTGGAAGCCGGCCTCGGCCACCTCGGCCGCGCGCAGCTCGGCCTGGCGCACGTCGTTCTGATCGTCGAAGAACTGCAGCTCCACGCGCAGAGGCCGGTCCCTGTCCTCCATGAGCTCGCGGGCGAAGAGCTCGGCCCCCCGCTGGAAGGCGAGCCCGTCGGCGGCCTCGCTCCCCGAGCCAGAGCCGACCACGGCGATGCGGACCACCGACCACTTGTCGGGGGCTACCCGGAAGCTGATCTCGTCGCGCGCCAGCGCGAGCATCGAGCCCATCAGCACCAGGATCAGGAGCCAGCAGACGGCGTCGCCGACCCTCGGTGGGCGGTCGGCCGGAGCGGGGATCGGTCTGGGCATCGGCCGGACGCTACCACCGGGCCTGGGTCGCTTCTCGTATGCTCGCCGCGGAGGCGACCATGACGAGCTTGCTGTTGCTCTGTGGCCTGAGCGTGGCCGGAGAGCTGCCCAGCCGCGAGGGCGTCGTCCGCCGCGGCGACACCCCCTACACCCTGGTCGGGCCGGAGCTGACCGTCGGGGCCGCCGCGCCCTCGGCCAGCCTGCGCGGGGACGGCCTGGCCCAGGTCCAGGTGGACTTCGCCGACGGCACGATCCGCGTGGTCACCGTCGTGCCCAGCCTGGACACGGCCACCTGCGCCCTCCAGACGCGCACCTTCAACGCCGACGTCAGCGATCTCGGCGAGCGGGTCGAGGTGCTGGTGGTCAGCCGCGATCTGCCCTTCGCTCAGGCGCGCTTCTGTGGCGCCCACGGAATCGACCGGGTCACGCCGCTGTCTGACTTCGAGGCCGGCGACTTCGGGCGCGCCTGGGGGCTCTACATCCAGGAGACCGGGCTGCTGGCCCGGGCCGTGTACGTGATCGACGACAAGGGCAGGGTGGCCTACGCTCAGATCGTCGAGAACGTGCCCGACGAGCCCGACTACGGGGCCGCGCTGACCGCCACCCGCGCCCTGGTCGCAGACTGACGCTGCGCACCGCCGTCCGGGCCCTGCTGGTCCTGGTGTGGCTGGGCTCGGTGCCGCTGGTTCTCCTCGCCGACCAGGGGCGGCGGGTGTTCTGGACCTGCCTGGTCGCCTCGGTGCCGCTGGTCTTGTCGCTCGGCGGCTACCACTTCTGGCGCGCTGTCTGTCCGCTGGGCTTCTTCGCGACCCTGGCCCAGCGCTTCGGGCTGGCCGGGGACCGCAAGCTGCAGGGGCGCTGGCTGAGCGCGGGGCTGCTCTTCAACCTGGTGGTGATGGGGCTGGCCCTGGCCGCGCGCCTGCTGGCGCTCAACGGCGACCGCCTGGCCCTGGCCGGCTTCATCGTCGGGGTCACCCTGCTCGCGATGGCTCTGGGGCTGGTCTTCCGCGGCAAGACCTGGTGCAACTTCCTGTGCCCGGTGGGCCTGGTCGAGAAGCTCTACACCGAGCCGCTGCCCGGCGCAGGGCGGGCCAACTCCCAGTGCGGGGCCTGCACCGGCTGCCGCCGCGCCTGCCCGGACATCGACCTTGAGCAGCACTACTGGAGGGAGGCCGAGCAGCCGCAGCGTCGCTGGGCCGCCTACGCCTGGCCCGGCCTCGTCCTGGCCTTCTACGCGTCCTACTGGCTCGAGGCGGGGGACTGGCAGGCCTACTTCAGCGGGGCCTGGACGCTGGACGACGCGCAGCTGGCCGGGGCGCTCGGGCCCGGGCTGTTCTTCTGGCCCTGGCTGCCTCGGCTGCTGGCCGTGCCGCTGATCCTGCTCGCCTCGGCGGGACTGTCGACCGGCGCCTTCCTCCTCGTCGAGCGCTGGCTGGGCGGCGATCGGCGCCACCAGGTGCGGATGCTCGCCGGCTTCGTCGCCTTCAACCTGTTCTACCTGTTCGCCGGCCAGCCCACGCTGCGCCTGGCCCCGGACTGGGTGGGGCTGGGCTGGTGGGCGCTGGTGCTGGTCGTCTCGACCTGGATGCTGGGCCGCAAGTGGGTGCGCAGCGAGGACGACTTCGTGCGCGAGAAGTTCGCACGAGGCCTGCTGAAGCGGTGGAGCTGGGAGGACCAGGCCCAGAGCCACCGGCTCGAGGACCTGGTGGTGCTGGACGCCGAGCGCAAGCGCCAGAAGGACGAGCGCCTGGCCGCCTACCGCGAGACCCTGACGGAGCTGGCCGGCGAGGGCGTGCTGACCCGCGAGCGCCTGACCGTCCTGGGCGCCGTGCGCTCCCAGCTGCGCATCTCCGAGGCCGAGCACGAGCGCATCGTCTCGCAGCTGGATCTGTCCCTCGACGGCGGCCCGTCCGCGCTGCAGCTGCGGCAGTTCCGGGAGGCGCTGGCGCAGGCCGTCACGCTGGCGGGGGGCGCTCCACTGGAGAGGGCCGCGTTGCGGCAGCTGGGCCGGCTACACGGCCTCGAGGAGGCTCAGCAGGACGAGCAGCTCCGAGAGCTGAGGGGGGACGAGCGGGCCCTGGCGCAGCTGATCGAGGCGGACGCCGTGGCCCTGGTGGGGCTCCGGCGCGAGCTGGCCGAGGCCACGGACGAGGGCCCGCTGGCTGGGCTGGCGGCCTCGCTCCGGCGGGAGCAGGCCCAGGATCACCGGGACCGCATCGAGGCCGTGCTCAGCTCGCTGGGGCGGTCGGTGGAGGACCTCGAGGAGCTGCTGCCCCCGTCCGGGCGGGCCCCGGAGCCGAGCGGGCTGCTGGCTCGGGTCCTGGCCCGACAAGCGGGCTCGTCCCAGGGCGACGAGGAGCTCGAGCGTCTGCTGGGCCTGCGCGAGCTGCCCCTGCTCCAGGGCCTGCACAGCCAGGATCTGGGCCAGCTCGGCCAGCTGGTGACGCGCGAGGTCTTCGAGTCCGGGCAGGCGCTCTGCGTCCTGGGCGCGGTCGAGGACCGGGCCTTCATCCTGCAGTCCGGGCGGGTCCAGGTCCGGCTCGAGGGCGGCCTGCTCCGGGAGCTCGGGCCAGGCGCCTGCATCGGCGAGCTCGCGGTGCTCGACCCCGCGCCTCGGAGCGCCACGGTGGTGGCCCTGGAGCGGGTCGAGGCCCTGGTCCTCGCGGGCGACGACTTCCGACACCTGGGCACCACGCGCCCCAGCCTCAGCGAGGGCCTGCTGCGAAGCCTGGCTCGGCGCCTGCGAGAGCTGGCGTGAAGCTGAGTCCAGGCAGCACGGTGCAGCTCCACCAGGCCTTCCGCTGCTGCCCCTACGCCGGCATGGTCCTGGGCCAGCTGCACGACTGGTGCGAGCAGAACGGCCTGAGCGTGGTCGCGCAGGGCGCCGGCGTCCAGCTGGTGCACAGCTGCGGCTCGGACGCCTCCCAGGCCCAGCTGACCTGGGACGCGCTCGCGGAGCTGAAGGGGCACGAGGGTCCGGTGCTCGTCACCGGCTGCCTGGCCCGCATAGATCCCGGCGGGGTGGCCTCGGCGCTGAGCGGCTTCTCCGAGAGCGCCGGGCTGGGGCCCAAGCAGCTGGAGCGCCTCGACGAGCTGCTGACCGAGCCCAAGCGGTCCTGGGACCAGGTCCAGCCCAGCGGTGAGAGCCGCTACACCGGCACGGAGATG
>CALGIB010000576.1 GCA_937915955.1 uncultured Pseudomonadota bacterium | reverse complement strand
GCTCCATCCAGGTCAGGGCGGACAGCCCGCCGCGGCTGGCCGCCACCATGAAGGTGGCCGGGGCGAGCGCCGAGCGGCGAGGGGTGGCGCTGGCCTGCTCGTCCAGGCCCTCGAGCCGGGTCAGCGCCCAGGCGGCGTCCGCCGCGCGCTGGAAGCGATCCCAGGTGCGCTTGTGGAGAAGGCGCCGGAGCCAACCCTCGAAGCCCTCGGGCACGGGGCAGGCGGGCTCGAACCGCGGGAGCTCGGCGACCAGGTGCTGTTGCCTCCAGCCCTCGAGATCCTGGGCCTGCCAGGGCAAGCGCCCCGAGACCAGCTCCCAGGCCAGCACGCCGAGGGCGTAGAGGTCGGTCCAGGGGCCGAAGTCCCGCCAGCTGGCGCGGAACTGCTCGGGCGCCATGCAGCTGGGGGTGCCCGCGACGAGGCGCTCGCCGGATCCGCTGCCCAGGGCGTGCGCCAGGCCGAAGTCGGAGAGCTTCAGGGCGACGGAGCCCGAGCTGTCCTGGCTGAGCAGCACGTTGCCGGGCTTGAGGTCCCGGTGGATCACCCCGCGCGCGTGGGCGTGGGCGAGCGCGTCGAGCAGCGCGAGGAGCAGGCCGCGGCAGACGCTCCAGTCGAGCTGGCCGCAGTGGGACACCAGGCTGCCGTGGCTGGCGAGCTCCATGACGAGGTAGGGGCTGCCCGCGACCAGCCGCCCGTCGCTGGCGAGCTCGGCCGGGGCGTCGACCTCGCCATAGTCGAAGACCGAGACGATGCCGGGGTGATCCAGGGCGGCGGCGGCGCGGACCTCGCGGCGGAAGGCCCTTAGGGCGCGGGCCTCGAGCGCGATCGACGGGCTCAGCACCTTGACGGCGACGGCCGCGCGCTGGAGCTCGTGGTGCGCGAGCCAGACCTCGCCCATGCCGCCTCGGCCTAGCGGTCGCTGGAGCTGGAAGGGACCGAGCAGGGCCATAGGCCGACAACTATGCAGCGCGGTGCTTGCCGACGAGGCCCGGGTGTGTCACTTGAGGACATCCCGGGGACGTGGCGGAATCGGTAGACGCGCTCGATTCAAAATCGAGTGGCTTAGGTCATGAGGGTTCGAGTCCCTCCGTCCCCATCTTTTTTGTAGGGGGGCCCTGCGGCCCCCGCCGCTGCGCGGCTCCCCCAGCGCGTCCTCGGCTCGCTTCGCTGCCAACGCGTTCGGCGCTTCGTCGATTCGCTGCGCTCTCTCCTCTGGCGCCTCAAGCGTCGGCGCTCGCCTCGGACACACACCCGGCCCCAGACTCCGAGGGCCATCCAGTCTCCTGGGCGGCCCCGCCGCGCGGCTCCCCCAGCGCGTCCTCCCCGGACCCGTCACGGCGAGAGCAGCGCCGCCTCGAGCGTCTCGTCGCTGTCCAGCCAGTCGCCCGGGTCAAGGTCCGCGAGCCGCAGGATGGCCGCGCCCAGGTGCGCGGTGGTCAGCGTGACCCCCGAGGCGCTGGCCTCGCCGCTGGCCAGATCGATGGGCTCGCCTCGGAGGCTGTCCGTCCAGGCGCCGACGGCCTGACCGCCCCGCACGCCGCTGCCGATCAGCATGGCGCTCGTCCAGGTCCAGTGCTCCTTGCCCTGGGCGGTGTTCAGCTGCGGCATGCGGCCCATCTCCGAGAGCACGACCACGGTCGTCTCCTCGAGCAGGGTCGTCGAGCTGCGCCCGGGTCGGGTAGCCAGATCGTCCAGGATGGCCTGCAGGCCCTCGAACAGCACCGAGAAGCTGGCGTCCTGGAAGATGTTTGAGGCGTGGGTGTCCCAGCCGCCGTCGTCCTTTCCAAGGCACTCGACCATGCCGCAGCGCGACAGCCCCTGCTCGAAGCAGTCCAGGATGGCCGCGCCGCGACTCGGCAGATCGTGCGCGTCGCTCAAGCTGAGCTCGCCGGACAGGGCATCGAGCATGCCCAGGCGCTCCAGCGAGACCCCCTGGGCCTCGTACAGGCGCCCCACCCGGCCGCCGACCAAGGGGGCCTCGGCCGTCCGGGCCGCCAGGTAGGCGTCCTCGAGCGCCTCGACGCCGAGAGACGGCAGGCTGCCCGGCACGTCGGCGTCCTTCGCCAGCGCGCTGCCATCCAGCAGGCCGACCAGCTGCCCCTGGGCCCCGACCCGCACCGTCGCCGAGGGAAACTGGACCGGAAACAGCGGGCCCGACAGGTGAACGTTGGGCATCGGGAAGCCGGGCCCCGCGTGCCCGGCGACCAGCGAACACCAGTCGTCGCGGCCCGCCTGACTCCGACCGGTCATCACGATGCGACGGCAGATCTCGTGGGCGATCGAGGGCACGCTCATGCCATTGACCAGGCAGGTCTGTGAGCCCCAGGTCTCGAAGAAGGCGCGCACCGCCGGGCGCGACGAGGCGTCCGCGAAGGGGATGCCGCCGGCCTCGGCGGCCTCGGCGGGGATGCTCCGATCGACCTGATCGTTGAAGACCGGAGCGAAGACCTGGGCCTGGTCCCAGCCGCCCGGACAGAAGACGAACAGGAAGTTCCGGCCCTCCTCCTCCGCCGCGAGCAGCGGCATCGGCACCGCCACGCCTGCGGCGGCGAGCAGCATGAGCTGGCGGCGGCTGGGGCGCAGCATCAGTAGGTCCAGAAGCGCGGATCGCGCAGCATCACCGAGATCAGCGAGGCCCAGGCCTGCTCGGCCCCGGCCTCCTCCTCGACCCGCTCGAACAGCTCCACGTCCGCGGCGAGCAGGTCCGGCTCGGGAGGCAGACCGTGGATGCGGCGGTGCAGATGCACCAGGCCCTCTTCGACCTCCTCCAAGGAGGGCTGCAGCAGCTCGATCCCGTCGGGCAGCAGCCGCCTCGAGCTGGCGTCGAGATCCTCGGCGACCACGTGCGCCGCCGCCGCCTGGGACAGGCGACGAAGCACCAGGGCGTGGGTCAGCGTCGGGTCGTCAGCCGGATCGGTCACGACCACCCCGTCGATGCCCCCTGCGAGCAGGCGCACGCCTACCTGGTCGTTGTCCAGCTGGTCCCAACCGCCCTGGGTCCAGCGGTAGCCCGTCAGCTGCTCGACGCTGGCTGCCAGCTGGTCCACCCGCATCGTTCGGCGCGTAGGGGTCTCCGCGTCGTCCGCGTCGAGGACCGCGCCGACCCGGTACTCGGGGGTCTCGATGATGGCGACCAGCAAGGCGGAGAGCCGCAGATCGCCGGCCTCGAAGCTGGCCTCGAGCTCGTCCAGGCGCTCCATGTCGCGTGCGTCGACGGGGCGTCGCCAGAACGACGAGCTGAACCGCTGGACCGCGCAGCGCGTGAAGCGGGGATCCGCGGCGACGGTCGGCCCCAACATCTCCGCGGACTCCACCGGCGTGCCGAAGAACTCGGGAGGCTGTCCCAGGTAGTGCTCGCCGAGCGGCTCCTTCTCGGGGTGGTAGCGGGTCACCTCGTAGGGGTCCTTGTTGTTGAAGGCCCAGAACCCGAACAGCGCCGAGGCGATCGGATCGACCGAGGCGTGACAGGTCACGCAGCCCGGCACCTCGCGGGTGGCCGCCAGCAGCGCCTCGGTCGTGAACTCGTCCAGGCCCTCGAAGTCCACGGGGCGGTCCAGGAAGTCGTGGCAGACTAGGTGCCGCGCCACCGCGAGCGCCCGGCCGCGGTTGTAGTTGTTCAGGGTCGTGCTGTAGCGCCACCACAGCCCGCTGCTCATCAGCACGCCGCCCGCAGGCCGCCCGTCGGTGTATTTCGCGAGCCGCCAGCCCTCTCCCGACTCGAGCTCCTCCAGAGGCCAGCGCTCCAACAGGATGTCCTCGGCCATCGTCCAGTCGGCCGTGACCGTCTCGGTCCAGGGGCGGTCCGAGACCCCGACCCGAGCCATCAGGCGCAGGGGCTCCTCGCCCACCGCGCGCAGCCAGTCGTACTCGATGTCTGCGGCGTCCGCCTGGTCCGGGGTGATCAGGAACTCGTCGACCCGCGTGAGCCACTGGTCGCCCAGGACCTGCACGAGCCGCTCCTCGTGCTCGGGCTGCAGCAGCCATCCCTCGGTCATCGAGCGCAGGGCCTGGGGGTCCTGCTCCACCTGATCGAGCTCCTCGAGGCTGGGCGGCACGCCGCGTACATCCAGGCTGATCCGCCGGGCCAGGGCCGCGCCCTCAAGCGGCACCAGGGCCGAGGGCTCCGCCTCGCTGTCCGTGGGCACCGCCGAGGCGCAGGCCAGCCAGAGGATCACCACGGCTCCACCGCCGCGACGATCGAGACCGAGGCCCTCAGGGCCTCCGCGAGCGCCTCACCCGCGCAGACCTCGCCGAGGTCCTGTTCCTGGAACGACAGGGGGCCGCAGGTCGAGCAGTCCAGATCCCAGTCCAGCCAGGCGGAGCTGGGGTCCCGAACCCGCACGCGGCCGCTGAAGCCGTCGCACACATCGGGCGCCGTCACCACCTCCTCGAAGTAGAGGCTGAGCTGGTCGTGGCGCAGACCGCCGTCCAGCGTGGCCTCGATCTGCCCTCCCGCGCGAGCCCCCGAGAGGAAGAAGCCCGCGCCCACAGGGTGGGCCAGGAAGCCCCGATCCATCGCCAGGTCGTAGTCGCCGCCCAGGCTGAGCTCGAACTCCACGTCCTCGCCGTCCCGGGTGACCACGGCCTGAGCCGTGCCCCCGCAGCTGCTCTCGTTGCCCACCGCGTCCCTGGCCTCGATCGTGGTGAGCAGGGCCATCTGCCAGGTCTCGCCGCCCGCCCGGGTGCCCCAGGACTCCGTCAGGATCCAGCCGCCGTCGACCAGCGTGCCGTCGTTGGCCTCGCAGCTGCCGTACCAGTTGCTCACGACCGTCTCCTCGTCGTGGGCCTGGACGAGGACCGAGGCGCAGACCGCCTGGTCGGGGCCCGGCTGGTCGACGTAGTGGTCGAGCAGGCCGACGAACCAGTTCCTCAGGCTGACCGGCTCACCCAGCCCGGAGCCCAGCGCCGCGGTGATGCCCGCCTCCACCTCGCTGGCCCCCCAGACGGGCTCGACGCCGTCCAGCGTCGTCCGGCCCTCGCTGTCAGGCGGGCTCGAGTCTTCCGCAGCATCGTCTGCGGGGGAATGCGCGCAGGCCGCGAAGGAGAGGATCACCACCGCAGCAGCCTACCTTGGGGTCAGCGAGCCGCCAACCGCCGCGCGGCGACCGGACGCGCCTGCTCGGCCCCCTCACGGGCGAATATACTGCCCCGGTGCTCATCCCCCTGATCCTCGCCTGCTCGCCAACCACGGATCCCAAGGGCACCCCCACGGCCAGCAGCCGGGACACCGCGCTGGACCTCGCCGCGCCCGCGTGGTCCGCGGACGACGCTGTGGCCGCCTGGGACGCCCAGGACATCCAGGCGGCGCTGGAGCTCAACGCCACCCTCGGCTTCGCGAACCCCGAGTCGATCCGGCGGAGCTTCCTGGACTTCATGACCCAGGACGACGGGACCTGCCCCTCGGGCGGCGAGAACTTCGGCTCCCTGAAGTGCACCACGGAGAGCGGCTACACGTTCTCCGGCATCTCGATCTACCAGGAGCGGTCGAGCTCGGTGGACGGCGCCCGTCAGCAGAGCTGGACCCACGTGGGTGACTACAAGCTGACCCGGCCCGACGGCACCAGCTTCGAGTCCGGCGGCGGCCTCGTCTCATCGGCCACCGTCGGCACCGGGCTCGCCGAGATCGATCTGAAGCTCCGCGGCAGCTGGATCGACGCCGGCTCGAACATGGGCTGGTTCCGCAGCGGCCTGAGCTGGCTCCTGCTCGGACTGGGCCGGCGGGACGCCGAGGTCGGGGAGCTCACGCTGGACGGCGGGGTCACCACGGGCAGAGCGGTCTACTTCGACGACGTCCGCTTCAGCACCGATCCGGACTGTCGGATCGAGGGCACCCTGAGCATCCAGGGCGACGACGGCCACTGGTACGACTGGCAGGCCGGCTGCGACGGCTGCGGTCCGACCTCCCTCCAGGGCGGCGAAGAGCTCGGCTCGATCTGCCCGGCGCTGGACACCTGGGCGGCCGCGGCCATGCTCCTGGTGCCGGGGCTCGAGCCCGAGGTGATGGACACCGGGCTGGAGGACGGACCGTGATCCTCCTCGCCCTGGCCTGCGCGGACGGGCCCGCCACCGACTCCAGCAGCGCTCCCCCCGAGGCGCTCCACGTCCCCCTCTCCGACGAGCTGCTGCTGCGCCGCATGAGCCTGGATCTGCGTGGTGTCCCGCCCGACCTCGAGGACCTGGACGCGCTCGAGGCCGACCCTGGTCAGCTCGACGGGCTGCGCGACAGCTACCTGGACGATCCGCTGCTCGAGGACCGCCTCGTGGCCATGTTCGCCGACCGCTGGCACACGCGGATCGACGAGTTCCAGGTGGTCTACGGCGACTACGACCTGCCCCAGGACCTCGAGTTCGCCTTCGCCCGCGACGTCGGCGAGGAGCCCCTGCGGCTGATGGCCTGGGTGGCCGTCACCGACCAGCCCTGGCCGGCGATCGTGACCACCGACAAGACCCGCGCCACGCCGCTGCTCGGGCAGGTCTGGCCGGTTGACTACCCCGAGGGCGAGCAGGGCTGGCAGACGGTGACCTGGACCGACCTGCGCCCGCCGGTGGGGGTGCTGGCCAGCAACGGCCTGTGGTGGCGCTATACGACCAACGCCTCGAACATGAACCGCGCGCGGGCGGCCACCCTGGTGCGGCTGCTCCTCTGCCAGGACATGCTGAGCAGGCCGGTCAGCCTGGAGGGCAGCGTGTCCCTCGAGGACGAAGACGGCACCGCCCAGGCCATCAAGAACGCGCCCTCCTGCGTGGCCTGCCACAGCAGCATCGAGCCGCTGGCCAGCAGCCTCTTCGGCTTCTGGACGACCGTCGAGTACAACGCGCTCGAGTCCGCCACCTACCACCCCGAGCGCGAGTCCCTGGGCGTCGCCTATCTGGAGGCAGAGCCGGCCTACTTCGGCCAACCCCTGTCCGGCCTGAGCGACCTGGGCGTGGCCATCGCCAACGACCCCCGCTTCTACCGCTGCGCCGCCGAGAGCGCCGCCGCGATGCTCTGGCACCGGGAGGTCGAGGCCGAGGACTTCGCCAGCATCGAGGAGCTGCGCCAGGACTTCATCCAGGGCGAGCTGGCCTACCGGGGTCTGCTCCGCGCCGTCACCGACACCGCCGAGTACCGAGCCGGCGCTCTGGCCGACCACGCCACCGAGGAGGATCTGGACCGGGAGCCCACGCTGCGCCTGCTCAGCCCCGACCAGTTCGCCTCGTCGCTGCTGGAGCTGACGGGCTTCAGCTGGACCAGCCACGGCTTCGATCAGCTCGCCAACGACAAGATCGGGCACCGGATCCTGCTCGGGGGCGTCGACGGCTACCAGGTCACGCGCCCCCAGCGCGACCCAGGCCTGACCTGGACCCTGGTGGTCGAGCGCGCCTCCCAGGCGGCCGCCGACTACGCGGTCGAGAGCGAGCTGGTGGGCGGGGGCGCGCCGCGGCTGTTCCTCAACGTCGACCTCGCGCACCAGCCCGGAGACGCCGAGTTCACCGCCGAGCTCGAGCAGCTGCACCGTCGCCTCTACGCCACGCGCGCCGACGAGGCCTGGCAGTCCGCAGTCCAGGACCTCTGGCTCGAGGTCGAGGCCGACGAGGGCCCAGCCGAGGCCTGGAAGGCCGTGGTCTCCGCGCTGCTCCGCGACCCCGCGTTCGTAGGCTACTGATGCTGACCCGACGACAGCTGCTGGCTCTCCTCCCCGCCGGGCTGCTGCTGCCCTCGGGGCTGGCCCGCGCGGCCGGGACGCCCGAGCAGCGCTTCCTGTTCGTGTACGTGCGGGGCGGCTGGGACGTGCTCTCGCTGTTCGCGCCGAAGTTCGACGCGCCCTTGATCGACATGGAGGAGGCCGCGGTCGCCGCCGAGATCAACGGCATCTCCTTCGTGGACCACGAGCAGCGCCCCTCGGTGCGAGAGTTCATGGAGCTCTGGGGCGACCGGGCCTGCGTGATCAACGGCATCGAGGTGCGCTCGATCACGCACGAGCGCTGCCGCCGCATCCTGTTCACGGGCGGCTCGGGCGAGGCCGCCGACGGCTGGCCGGTGATGCTCGCGGCCAACACCCTGACCGACTACCGCCTGCCCCACCTGGTCCTGTCCGGGCCGGCGTTCACCGCCACCAACGCCTCGAAGGTCGTGCGCGCGGGCCAGAGCGGGCAGCTGGGATCCCTGCTGGACGGCACGGCGCTGGACCTCAGCGACCAGATCGTCCAGCTCCCCTCCGAGCTCAGCCGGGACGCTCAGCGCAGCTTCCTCGAGTCCCGCCTCGGCGCCTTCGCCGCCAGCTCGCCCCCGGGGCAGCATCAGCGCTTCGCCTCGCTCTACGAGGAGGGCATCGCCAACGCGCGCGCGCTCTCGGGAGAGTCCGTGCGCCTGGAGCCGACCTGGGACGGCTGCAACCGGGATCTCGCCAGCGACATGATGGTGGCCTTCGACGCCTTCGAGGCGGGGCTGGCCCGGTGCGCGATCACGGAGACCCTGGGCTGGTGCGAGACGGGCTGGGACACGCACACCAACAACGCCCAGCAGGGCATCCACTTCGAGCAGCTGTTCGCCTACCTCAACGAGGCGATGGCGGACCTGTCCACGCGCCAGGACACCGACGGCGCGCCGCTGTCCGAGCGCGTCAACATCGTGCTGCTCTCGGAGATGGGCCGGCACCCCCAGTTCAACGCCAGCAGCGGCCGCGACCACTGGACCTGGACCAGCGCCATGCTGGTCGGGGGCAACACCCGCGGGGGCCAGGTCATCGGCGGCTTCGACGACTCGCTAGGCGGCATGCCGCTGGACACGGCCACCGGTGAGCTGGATGCCCAGGGGACGACCTTGCAGCCCGGTCACCTGGGGGCCACCCTCCTCGCCATGGCCGACCTCGATCCCGGCGACTACCTCCCCCGCGGCGAGCAGCCGCTGCTGGGAGCGTTGGAGTGACCCTGTTGATGCTGGCCTGCACGGCGTCACCGACCCCCGCGGAGGACTCCACGCAGGCCGGGCGGCCCGAAGACACCGCCGCCATGCGCTACGAGGCCGAGCGCGAGGGCACCGCCTGGACCGCCGACGACGTCGAGGCGGCGCTGATCGCGATGACGGCGCTGGGCTCCCCCAACCCTCGAGAGATCGGCGACCACTTCCTCGCGCTGCTGTCCAGGGGTGACGAGGACTGCCCCGGCGCGGGCCCGGCGACCCTGGGGCAGGACAACCTGCTCGGCTGCACGGCGGACACCGGGTACACCTACACCGGCATCGGCTGGACCTTCGACGAGCAGTCCGATCCGGAGTCCGGTGTGGCGACCTGGTGGCGTCACGGCGCCGAGTTCGAGGTGCTCTACCCGGACGGCACCCGCTACTACGGGGCGGGACAGCTGGACATCTGGGTCGAGCGGCTGGACGGCGGCTGGGCCTGGACGAGCGAGGGCTCCGGCTCCTGGAGCGATCCCACGCGGGTCGACTGGCTGGGCACGCCCGCCTCCCTGGCCTACCTGGCCGAGGGCACCAGCATGGGCAGCGGCCTCGAGGACATCACCGTCCAGGGCGGCGTGAGCTACAACGGCGGCGCCCTGCACCTGGACGACTTCGGCTTCAGCACCTTCGATGCCTGCCCCGCCCTGCCCCATGGCCGCCTCCGCGTCCGCGACCCCCAGGGCTACTGGGTCGACTGGGACCTCGAAGGCCAGTGCGCCACCTGCGGCCAGCTCACCTCCGGCGACCAGGATCTGGGCGAGCTCTGCCTGGACCTGAGCGCCTGGGGCAAGGTCACGCTCGACAAGTGGCGGCCCCGATGATCTGGACTCTGCTGGCCTGCACCACCGCCACCGTGGGCGACTCCGAGGCCCCTGGCGCCCGCTACGAGTCCCTGCCCGAGGCGCTGCTGCTGCGGCGCATGAGCTTGGACCTCCGCGGGGTCACCCCCACCCTCGACGAGCTCGAGCGCCTGGAGCAGGACCCCGAAGCCCTGGACGAGCTGAGGCGGGAGTTCCTGGACGATCCGCGCCTGGAGGATCGCCTGGTCAGCTTCTTCGCCGAGCGCTGGCACACCCGGCTGGACGAGTTCCAGGTCGGCGCGCCGGACTACCACCTGCCCGGCGACCTCGAGTTCGAGCTCGAGCGCTCCGTGGGCGAGGAGCCCCTGCGGCTGATGGCTCGGATCGCCTACGACGACCGCCCCTGGACGGACATCGTCACGGCCGACCACAGCATGGCCAACCCGCTGCTGGGGCAGATCTGGGAGCTGGACTACCCAGCGGGCTCCCAGGGCTGGCGCGAGGTCCACTACGACGACGGCCGGCCCGCCGTGGGCGTCCTGGCCACCAACGGGCTGTGGTGGCGCTACACGACCAACAGCTCCAACATGAACCGGTCCCGCGCGGCGGCCATCGCCCGCCTGCTGCTCTGCCAGGACCTCCTCTCGCGCCCGGTGAGCCTGGACGGCGCCATCCAGCTCGACGAGGAGGACGGCACGGCGGAGGCCATCTCGACCGTGCCGGGCTGCGTGGCGTGCCACGCCACGATCGAGCCCCTCGCCGCCAGCCTCTTCGGCTTCTGGACGGTCATCGGCTACAACCCGGACGAGCTGTCCTCCTACCACCCCGAGCGCGAGCAGCTGGGCCCCGTCTACCTGGGCGTCCAGCCCGGCTATTACGGCCAGCCGATCGAGGGCCTGGTCGAGCTCGGCGCCGCCATCGCCAACGACAGCCGGTTCTACCGGTGCGCGGCCCAGTCCGCCGCCGAGGCGCTCTGGCGCCGGCCGGTGGGCACGCGCGACTTCCGGACGATCGACGAGCTGCGGCGGGGCTTCCTCGTAGACGGGCTGCTCTACCGCGAGCTGCTGGTCCGGGTCACCGACACCGAGGAGTACCGGGCCGGCGCCCTGGGCCCCGCGGCCACCGAGGAGGACCTCCAGCGCGAGCGCACCTGGCGCATGCAGTCTCCCGATCAGCTCTCCACCTCGGTCGAGGAGCTGACGGGCTTCCTCTGGACCTGGCAGGGCTTCGAGCAGCTGGCCAACGACGACCCCGGCTACCGCGTCCTGGCGGGCGGGGTGGACGGCTGGGCGGTCACGCGCCCCCAGCAGGACCCCGGGCTCACCTGGGCCATCTTCGTCGAGCGGCTCGCCCAGGCGGCGGCCGCGCACACCGTCGATCGTGAGCTGGTCGACGGCGGCGCGCGTCGCCTGCTGCTTCAGGTCGAGCTCACCGATCGGCCGGGCGATCCGGCCTGGGACGAGGACCTGGCCCAGGTCTACCTGCGGCTCTTCGCCGAGCTCCCCAGCGACGAGGAGCTGAGCGAGGTCCAAGAGATCTGGACACAGCTCGAGAGCAGCGAGGGGCCCGCCGAGGCCTGGAAGCTGCTGCTCTCGGCCTTGCTGCGCGATCCGCGCTTCGTGGGCTACTGATGCCGACCCGACGACAGCTCCTGGGCATGGCCCCGGCCTTGCTCCTGCCCGGCGCCCTGCTCAGCCCCCGCGCTGGCCGCGCCGGGCCAAGCCTCGGCGAGCAGAAGTTCCTGTTCATCTACGCCTATGGCGGCTGGGACACCACGATGGTGTTCACCCCGATGCAGGACAACAGCGCGGTGGACACCGAGACCGACGCGACCGAGGCGACCGCTGGCGGCGTGCGCTTCGTCGATCACGCGGAGCGCCCCAGCGTGCGGAGCTTCTTCGAGAGCTACGGCGACCGGACCTGCGTGATCAACGGCGTCGAGGTGCGCAGCATCACGCACGAGCGCTGCCAGAAGCTGCTGTTCACCGGAGGCAGCGGCGAGGCCGAGGACTGGGCCGTCACGATCGCCTCCCAAGGCGAGGCGGACTACCCGGTCCCCCACCTGGTGCTGACGGGCCCCGCCTTCGCGGGCGAGCACCTCGCCAGCGTGGTGCGCACGGGCGAGGCGGGCCAGCTCAGCGCCCTGATGGACGGCCGCGCGCTGGACGAATCCGACCTGTTCGTGAGCCTCCCGAGCAGCTCGGCCAGCTCGCTCGAGGACGCCCTGCTGCGCTCCAACATCGAGCGCTTCAACCGGGACGCTCGCGACGGACGCCTGCGAATGGGCCAGGGCTACGACTCCGCGCTGTCGAACCTCGATCTGCTCGAGTCGATGGGGTCCGAGGTGGACCTGGTGCCCGACGACGCCGGCTGCCGGCGCGACATCGCCGAGGACGCGGCCGCCTTGCTGAACGCCTTTGAGGCCGGCATGTCCCGCTGCGGCCTGACCCAGGACGACGGCTGGTGCTCCTGGACCTGGGACACGCACTCGAACAACAGCCTGCAGGTGAAGCACTACGAGGAGCTGTTCGCCTACCTCAACCAGATCATGGCGGATCTGGACGGTCGGACCAGCCCCTCGGGGGCCCCCCTGAGCGACGAGGTCACCATCGTCGTGTTCAGCGAGATGGGGCGCCACCCCAAGCTCACCGGCGGCGGGCGCGCCCACTGGACCTACACCTCGGCGATGCTCATCGGCGGCGGCGTCCGCGGTGGACAGGTCATCG
>CALGIB010000575.1 GCA_937915955.1 uncultured Pseudomonadota bacterium | reverse complement strand
TGGCGCGCCGTCCTGGCCCAGGCTCTCCCGCGCCCGGAGGGTCAGCCGCACCAGCTCGCGAGCGCGGCGCTCCTGCACCACCGTGACGAAGCGGCCCAGGGCCACGCCCGCGAGCAGGACGATCAGGACACCCAGCGCCGGATGCAGCCTCGCCAGCGCCAGCGCCGCCAGGCCGGCCAGGACCAGGAGGAGGCCCAGCAGCAGGCCGGGGCGGCTCACCCCATGAACCGGTAGCCCACCCCGCGCACCGTCTCGACCAGAGGAGCGGCCGAGCCCAGCTTCTCCCGCAGGCGCTTGACGTGGGTGTCGACCGTGCGGGTGTTCAGGTCCGGGGGCATGTCCCAGACGTCCTGCAGCAGGCGCCCGCGGCTCTGGACGCGGCCCTGCCGCTGGACCAGGGTCACCAGCAGCTTGAACTCGGTGGCCGTCAGCTGCAGCTCCTCGCCGTCTACCCAGACGCGGTGCGCCGAGATGTCGATTCGGAGCCCGCCGTAGACGATGGGCTCCGCCGGCTCCTCGCTCGCGGACGGGGCGCGGCGCAGGATGGCGCGGCAGCGCAGGACCAGCTCCCGCACGCTGAAGGGCTTGGTGACGTAGTCGTCCGCGCCCACCTCGAAGCCGACCACGCGGTCGATCTCGTCGGCGCGGGCCGTGAGCATCAGCACGGGGATGTCGGCGGTCGCGTGCTGGGCCCGCAGGCGACGGCAGACCTCGGTGCCCTGGATGTCCGGCAGCATCAGGTCGAGCACGATCAGCACGGGCCGCTCGGCCAGCGCGAGCTCGAGCGCGTCCTGGCCGTTCTCGGCGGTGACGACGCGAAAGCCCTCGCGCTTCAGGTTCAAGGCGACGAGCGTACGGATGTCCGCTTCGTCGTCGACGACCAGGATGGGTCCGCTGACTTCGTCCATGGTTCCCTCTGCCCCCTCCCATGACGCAGCGCGCGCGTTGCTGCAACTCGCCGCGGTCCGGCTTGGCAGCTTCAGAACAGCCAGCCGCCGGACTGACCGCTCAGGTAGGGCCAGAGCATCTGCAGCCACACCGCCTGGCCGGCCAGCGCCGTGGCGACCAGGATCATCGCCGCGGGCCAGCCCCCCCGGCCGATCCCGACGCCCCCATCCACGGGCCAGGGGCGCAGCAGGCGGCCCTCGGAGTCGGTGATGTCGAGCTTCTCGAGCCGCCCGCCGAGCAGGCGCGTGCACTGCACGAGCGCGGCGAACGCACCCAGGATCGGCACCAGCGAGAGCGCGGCCTGGAAGCCGATCTCGTTGAAGGCCTCGCCGAAGGGCAGGCCGCCTCGCACCTGCACGGCCTTCTGGGCGATCAGGACCGAGGGGAACATCACGCCGAGGCAGACCAGCGCCAGGATCTCGCCCACCGGGCTGGCTTCCAGCAGCACGCCCCCGATCTCGACCGGCGCGAGCCAGGTCAGCGCCGCCAGGGCGACGGCCAGAGGCAGGTAGGCCAGCCCGACGGCCCAGGCTGCCAGGACCCAGGGCCGGGCGCTCTGAGCCGCCTGCACCTCCCAGGCCGCCTCGCGCTGGCGCAGGGCCTCGAGCAGCTGCTCGATCTGGCTGCGCGCCACCGGGTTCTCGGCGTAGGCCAGGGCCTTCAGCAGCTCGCGGGGGTCCTCGCTGACCCCAAGCCGGGCCAGGAACTCCTCCTCGGTCGAGTCGTCATCGACGGGCTCCAGCTCCAGCTCGGGCTCGCCCTCGAAGCGCACGTACCAGCGCCGCACGGTCAGCTGGGGCATGCCGAAGGCCGGATCGGTCTGGGCCGCGGTCGGCTCCTGGTCCTCGACCTCTCCGCCATAGATCTGTGTGGCGGTCGGGACCTCGGCCGTCAGCCAGAAGGGCGCGGGGCGCACGAGGTGAGGCGCGCCACAGCTGCTGCAGTAGATCGTCGCGTTCGTGTCGACGGGCTGCAGCGGCAGCGGGTCGCCGCAGACCTCGCAGGCCGGCCGCATCCGAGCGGCGCGGAAGCCCATGACGACGCCCTGGGCGTGGACGCGGTCGCTGTACTGCTGCCCCCAGTGGAGCTGAGCGTAGGAGGCGTCCAGCTCGGCGAGCACGGCGGCCATGCCCCCCGTGGGCACGGGCACCATCTCCTGCCGGTCGACATCGAAGATCTGCCGGCGAGGTCCATTGATCGGTTGAGGGCGCCCCAGGCCTCTCGGCTCGAGCCACAGCTCAAAGCAGCCCCAGCGGCTTGGCTCCACGCGCGAGAGACTACCAGCCGGACCGGAGTGTCCAGGCGTCGGCGGTCCACCGGGGGGGCCCGGCTGCGCGGCCCGGCCCCCTATGAGGCACGCTCGAACACCAGGATGAGGTTGTTCGCTGGCATCGCCACCCGCTCGACGAAGACCAGGCCGCGGCCCGCTGCCTGCTCGACCAGCTCCTCCAGGTCGCGCACACCCCAGCTCGAATCCCGGCTCCGCAGGCTGCGATCGAAGGACTCGTTGCTGGGCGCGGTGTGCTCGCCCCCGATCTTGTAGGGCCCGTACAACACCAGGCGCCCGCCCTCACCCAGCACCGAGGCCGCTCCGTCCAGCAGGCCCAGCGTGCAGGCCCAGGGCGAGATGTGGACCATGTTCGCGCAGAACACCGCCTCGGCCCGCTGCACCGGCCAGGGTTCGAGCACGTCCAGCCGCAGAGGCGGCAGCACGTTGTCCAGACCGCTGCTGGCCTGCCAGGCCTCGATGCTCGCCAGGCCCGCCGGGTCCAGGTCGGTCGGCTGCCACTGCAGCCCGGGCAGCGAGCCCGCGAAGAAGACATGGTGCTGGCCGCTGCCGCTGGCGATCTCCAGCACGCAGCCGGAGGACGGCAGCACGCGGGTCAGCACCTCCAGGATGGGCTCACGGTTGCGGCGGGTCGCGGGGTAGTCCAGGCGCTCGTCCACGGGCAGCTCCTCGCAGGTCTCGGGCTGGGATAGCCTGCTCGGGATGCTCCTCGCACTGCTCGCCTGCGCCCCGGACGCGCCCGCCCCCCTGGAGCAGCGCCGCCTGCACCAGGGAGCGCTGGCCCTGCTGCCCTCGGATCCCCAGGGCGCGGCCGCGATCTGCCCGCAGATCCAGGACCTCGAGCTGCGGGCCGACTGCGCCTGGGCCACGGTCGTGGAGCTGGCCCCTCGGGACGACCAGGCCGCCGGCGCGCTGTGCATGCAGCTCAAGCTCGACACGCTCGGGCACGAGTGCTGGTTCCTGGTCGGCGAGCACTCCGGCAAGCCCGCCGCCTGCTCCAACGCCGGCCCCATGGCCGACGACTGCCGCATGCACGTGCTCAGCCGCCGCCTCTGGGACCGCTTCCCCGCCGACACGCTGCCTGGATTGGCCGACGAGGACGCCCTGATGCACATCGTCGGCGCCGGCCTCGCCCCCGGCGACGAGCGCGCCTGGTCGGCCTGGTACCGCCAGCTGCTGACCCGCAACGAGCCGCTCGATCCCGGCCTCTGCCTGGCCGTCGGCGACCCGGCGCGCCAGGAGATCTGCCGACGGACCGTGCGCCCCGTCTTCAACGATCGCCTCAACCGCGGGCGCGACCAGGGCGAGGAGCTCTGCGAGGCCGAGCCGACCTGGGTGCTGCTCGACCAGGCCCTGGCCCAGGAGCTGAAGGCCCGGCGCCAGCAAGACCTCTGTGACCCCGACGCCGTCCAGGCGCTGCCCGAGTGATCCTGCTCCTCGCCTGCACGGTGCCCTCCGAGGCCCAGCTGTTCACCGCGGCCATGGACCCAGCCACGCCCCTGGACCAGGCCCTCGCGGCCTGCTCGGCGATGGCCCACGGGGACGAGTGCACAGCGACGGTCGTCGCCCGACGCGAGGAGGCCGGACCCGAGCCCTGCCAGGAGCTGAGCGACCCCTGGCGCCAGGAGTGCCACTTCCGCGTCGCCGAGCGCCTGGGCAAGCGCGATGAGCGGGCCGAGGCCCTGATCGAGTGCGGCCTGTCGGGCCCCTACTACGACGAGTGCCTGTACCACCTCTGGAGCTTCGAGCTCCAGGCCGCCTCCGAGCCGGCCTCGGCGGACACCCAGACCCGCGCCGTCGACCACCTCGAGCGAGCGCGCCCGGTGGTTCGCTACTACCGTGGACTCCGGAGCCTGGCCCAGGACCCGGAGGAGCTCATCTGGGACGACTACTGGTACTTCGCGCACAACCGCAACCGGCCCGCCCGGCTGGCAGACTGCGCGGCGCTGACGGGGGCCGACCTGGGGCGCTGTGAGCGCGGCACCCGGCAGTTCGTGCGCCGGCTGGTGGCCGAGACGCTGAATCGGCCCTCCACCGAGGCCAGCGTCAAGGACCGCGCCTGCCGCTCGGAGGAGCTGCCCGCCTGGATCGGCGAGGGCGCCTGG
>CALGIB010000574.1 GCA_937915955.1 uncultured Pseudomonadota bacterium | reverse complement strand
GACGATTTCTGACACCCAAGTAGTTGAAATTACTACATGCAAGCCTATTCGACATACCCAAGCGACCGCAGAGCCTCCATCGCGCTCTCGTCGAGCTGGGGCGCGGCGATGCCCTCGATGACCTGGGCCCCGCCCAGCAGCGCCTCGAGGTTCTGCCCGGCGCGCCGATGCTCGTCGTCCGAGTCCACCGAGCGCGTCTCGCCCGGGTCCTGGACCAGGTCGAAGAGCTCGCTGTCCACCGTCGGGTCGCCGTGCTGGATGAACTTCTCGTGCGGCAGCCGGTAGCTCCAGTCCACCGGCGGCGCGTCCACGAAGCGCGCGCCGAGGGTGCTGCTCACGACGGCCTCGTCCTGGCAGGTCGCGTCCCCGGAGAGTCGCGCCAGCAGCGCCGGATCCGCCCCGGGGAGGCCAAGCAGGCTGCGCAGCGTCCAGGCCACCGTCGTGTTGCCCACCTGGCAAGGCACGCGGTTGGCCCCGTAGCCGGGGATGCGCCAGATCATCGGGACCCGCAGCGAGGGGTCGTAGAGGTGGTCACCGTGGTCGAACAGGTAGTCGTGCTCGGTCAGGCTCTCGCCGTGGTCGGCGGTCATCACGACCACGGTCTCCTCGCTCAGCCCGAGCTCGTCGAGCTCGGACAGCAACACCCCCGTGATGCGGTCGGCCTCGGCCAGCTCCGCGTCGTAGGCGGCCACCAGCCAGGCCTCGTCGGTGATGCTGCGATGGGGCGGCGGCCAGTAGGCCGGCAGGTCCAGCGCCTGCCCGTCGCGCGGGGCCCCGTCGACCGGCAGGGCCTCGTAGGGACCGTGGGGGTCGAAGAGGTGGACCCACAGGAAGAAGCGGTCGTCGGCGCGGGTGCGGAGAAACCGCAGCGCTCGGCGCTCGGCGTAGACGCCGGGGCGCTCGCGCAGGGTCTTGCCCGGCAGCAGCAGCTGATCCAGCGCCACCACCAGGCTCAGCCGGTGCAGGCCGGGGAGGCGACTGAAGTCGTCGTCATAGATGTCGAAGCCCTGATCCCAGCCCCACTTGGCGTGCAGCGGGAAGCCCGAGACCACCGCCCCCGTGACGAAGCCGGCGTCCTGGAGCTGGTGACTGATCAGGTCGGGCCGGGGGCCCAGGGCGGTGGCGTTGCTGACCACCCCGTGCTCGAACGTGGACTGACCCGTCAGGATGCTGAGGTGGCTGGGCTCGGTGAGCGGGGCCGAGGCGACGGCTTGATCGAAGACGATGCCGCCGGCGGCCAGCCCGTCCAGCGCCGGGGTCAACGCCGAACCACCGTAGGGCCCCAGGCGGTCCGGGCGGGTGGTGTCCCAGGTGATCAGCAGCACGTTCAGGCCCTGGTCGCCCCGGGACGCGGGCGGCATGCCCCGAAAGAGCCCGAAGAGCCCACCCAGGACGGCGACCACGGGGAGGAAGCGCGTGATCCGCCGAAGCAAGCGGTCGGCGCCGAGCCCGACCAGCACACCCGCGAAGCCCAGCGCCAGCATGCCGCCCCAGACCATGGGGTCCCGGAGCGACGCGTTGAGCACCAGCTCGAAGCGGTAGTACAAGGCGCTGTGGAGCCCGAGCAGGGCTCCGAGGACCAGGCCCATGTGGCGGGGACCGACGTGGGGGACGGGCCGCAGGGCTCGGGCGACGAGGGCCGCGGGCAGGGCCACCGCGACGCCGCAGAGCACCGCCAGAGTGAGCCAGGTGGCCTGCTCGAAGAAGCCGAAGCCCAGCCGGGGCTGGGTCCTGAACAGGAACTCCAGGGCCCCGACCGAGGCCCCGAGGGCCACCGCGTTGGTCAAGCGCTCACGCATCGCGGCGGGTTCTAACCCCTGGACATGCCAGAGGCTCTGGCATACCCGGCGGCTGCCTCGCAGATCGCGTGCAGATGCCGCAGTCGTCGCAGGGAGACGCCATGAGTGCCCTGGCCGAAGAAGCCCGAAAGCGCCGCACCTTCGCCATCATCAGCCACCCGGACGCCGGCAAGACCACGCTGACGGAGAAGCTGCTGCTCTACAGCGGCGCCATCCACCTGGCGGGCTCGGTCAAGTCGCGCAAGGCCAGCCGTCACGCCGTGTCGGACTGGATGGAGATGGAGAAGACCCGCGGCATCTCGATCACCAGCTCCGTGCTGCAGTTCGAGTACCACGACCGCGCGCTCAATCTCCTGGACACGCCCGGCCACGCCGACTTCTCCGAGGACACCTACCGAACGCTGTCCGCCGTGGACTCGGCGGTCATGCTGGTCGACCACGCCAAGGGCGTCGAGTCACGGACGCTGAAGCTGTTCGAGGTCTGCCGACTGCGCGGCCTGCCCATCCTGACCTTCATGAACAAGCTGGACCGCCACGGCCTCGAGCCGCTCGAGCTGATGGACGACATCGGCAAGCAGCTGGGCGGCCTGCAGTGCTGCCCGATCAACTGGCCGATCGGGATGGGCGGCGACTTCAAGGGCGTCGTCGACGTCCGCACCCGCCGCGTGCAGCTCTTCGAGTCCGAGGCCCGCGGCTCCGTGGTCCTGAGCAGCGAGAGCCTGTCCTTCGACGAGGCCCGCGAGCGGCTCGGCGCCAAGACCATGGACGTCGTCGAGGAGGAGCTGGAGCTGCTCGAGATGGCCGGCGACGGCTGGGACGAGCAGAGGTTCCTGGACGGCCAGATGTCCCCGGTCTTCTGGGGCTCGGCGATGACCAACTTCGGCATCAGCCCCTTCCTGGACTTCCTGGTCGAGAACGCCCCCTCGCCCACACCTCGGACGACCCTGCACGACGTGCACATCGACCCCGAGGACGACCGGTTCACCGGCTTCATCTTCAAGATCCAGGCGAACATGAACCCCCGGCACCGCGACCGGATCGCCTTCATGCGGGTGGTCTCAGGCCGGTTCGAGCGGGGCATGGACGTCACGATCGGCCGGTCCGGGGAGACCCTGCGCCTGAGCAAGCCCCACAGCTTCATGGCCCAGGAGCGCAGCATCGTCGAGGACGCCTGGCCGGGCGACATCGTAGGCCTCTACGACCCCGGCAAGCTGCGCATCGGCGACACCCTGGCGGCCGGCGATCCCATCAAGTACGCCGGAATCCCGCTGTTCGCGCCCGAGCACTTCGCGCGCGTTCGGCTCAAGGATCCGCTCAAGCGCAAGCAGCTGTCCGCTGGGCTGGAGCAGCTCTCGCACGAGGGCGCCATCCAGCTGTTCTACCGGCCCGAGGCCGGACGCCAGGACCCCTACCTGGGCGCGGTCGGCATGCTCCAGTACGAGGTGCTCAAGGAGCGGCTGCTCAACGAGTACCGGGTCCACATCGAGCTGGACATGCAGCCCTTCCGCCTCGCCCGATGGATCGGCGGCGACCCGAAGGGGCTGGCGTGGATGCAGGCCCGGCGGGACTACCGGCTGGTCGAGGACCGCAACGGCAGCCCGGTGGTCGTGAGCGAGAGCCCCTGGCCGCTGCAGTACGCGCAGCGCGAGAACCCTGGGCTGGAGCTGTACGAGGTCGAGCCCCTCTGAGCGGCTACCAGATCTGCTCGCCAGCGCGGCTGCCTTCTACGGGGGTCCAGGGCTCCTCGCCGTCCAGGCTCAGCCAGGCGCCCTCACCCCAGGGGTACTCCCCCGTCGGCACCTGGGCGACCAGCAGCTCGTCCCGCCCGTCGCCGTCCAGATCACCCGCAGGCCGTGCCCGCCTCGAGCCCAGGCCGAGCTCCAGGACCTCGAGCGAGGCTCCGTCGAGCAGCCTGGTGGAGACCACCCAGTCCGACATGTGGACGCCCACCTCGTCCCGACCGTCGCCGTCGAGGTCGCCCATGAGCTGCAGCCCTGTGACGGGGTCCGAGGGTTCCCAGAGGAGCTGGGGCTCGGCGCTGAGCCCTCGGTGGAGGCGGAGCGCGCCGTAGGACTCGGCGACCAGTAGATCCAGGCTGCCGTCCCCGTCGAGATCCTCGAGCAGCGCGGCCTCGCAGGAGCCCTCGAACTCCGCCAGGGGGTCCTCGGGCGAGCTCGCCGAGACCAACCTTGCGCCCTCATGATCCCCGAGCAGCAGCTCCTCAGCGCCGTCCCCGTCCAGGTCCCCCGAGGCGAGGCAGCCGGTCGCGTCGACCGAGATCAGCATCTCGTCAAGGCCGGGGCCGCGGAGGAAGACGGTGTTCGCGTCGTGGCGGAGGGCGACCTCGGCGAGGCCGTCCCCGTCCAGATCACCCACGACAGGCTCAAACCAGCCCTCCAGCGCGACCTCCCCACCGCCGCTGAAGCGGACACGTGGCTGGGACTCGGAGTCGTACCAGCCCAGCTCCGGCTGACCGTCCCCGTCGACGTCCCCGAGCAGCCGGCTCACCGCGGCCTCCGGCACCAGACCATCTGGCAGGTGCGCCCCCGAGGGGTACTCCTGCCAGACCGGCTCGCCCTGCCAGACCAGGTGGTTCCTCGCTGAGGGGAGGCCCGGGAGGCCGGGGCGCCAGGTCCGCTCGAGCTCCAGAGCCTCGAGGACGAGCACGCAGGCCTCGTCGGGGAAGCCCAGCACCAGCTCGTCGACCCGGTCGCCGTCCACGTCCCGTACCACAGGGTCCGGGGTGAACCAGAGGTCTGTCCGACGGGCGAGGCTCCAGATCTCAGCGCCGTCCTCGAGCCGCAGGCCCAGGACCCGCGCGTCGGACCCGCTGACCAGCTCGGCCTCCCCGTCCCCGTTCGCGTCCCCCAGCTCGAGCGAGCAGCCGCCATAGCGCTCCCACACGACCTCGGCGTCGTGGTCCAGTCGCTGCACCAGGCAGCCCTCCGAGCCCGAGCGGACCTGAACGCTGCCATCGTCCAGACCCACGCCGGCGTAGAGGCAGTCGATCCGCTCAGCTCCGTCCAGATCGACCCGACGACAGCCGTCCTCTCCCGAGGTGTAGATCTCGTCGGCCCCGTCCCCGTCGGCGTCGAGGATGGCCTCGACGCTGTCCACGAAGCCGTCGAACACCGTCTCACGCTTCTCGCCGCCCAGGCGAACGTCGACCGCGTCCAGCCTCAGGGTCACCAGATCGGGGTGCCCATCTCCATCCAGGTCCCCGACTCCGCCGAGGGCCTCGGCGGAGCGATCCAGGCGCCCGAGGCCCTCGATCTTCAGGCCCCCCTCATCCACCCAGGCCGCTCGTCCCTCGAACAGCGCAGCCCCCCGGATCGACCCGGTGGTGGACAGCCTTCGGCAGCCCAGGCCATCGCAGGCCAACAGCGCGGCCTCCGGCAAAGCGTGGGGCGCCGAGACCAGCGCAGGCTCTCCGGAGGAGCAGGCCAACAGCGGGATCGAGACGAGCACCTCCCGATCCTCCCACAGAGCCGCTCAGTGGCCGATGGCGACCGTTCGCTGGCTGAGCGCTCCGGAGCCGGCCAGGGTCGGGTGAAGCTCCGAGCATGGACACCAAGCGCCTCCTCGACCTCTCGCTCCTCCTCCCCGGCTCCCTGGTCTACGGCCCACCGCTGGCGCTCGCCGCGCTGGCCGTGAAGCTCGACGACGGCGGCCCCGTGCTCTTCCGGCAGCGGCGCGTCGGCCAGGACGGACGGCCCATCGAGGTGCTCAAGCTCCGGACGATGAGCACCGAGGCCTCGCCCCTGGACCGGCGGGTCACTCGGGTCGGCCGCGCGCTGCGCCAGACCGGCCTGGACGAGCTGCCCCAGTTCCTCAACGTGCTGCGCGGCGACATGAGCCTGGTGGGTCCCCGCCCGCTGACCCAGGCGGACCTGAGCCGGCTCGAGGCCCAGGCCCCGGGGTTCTCGCGACGCCTGCGGGACAAGCCGGGCATCACCGGCCTGGCCCAGGTCCACGGCACCCGCAGCCTGGCCGAGACGATGGCGCTGGAGGACCGCTACGAGGCCAGCGCCAGCGAGGACCTGCGCGTCCTGGCGCGCACGGTGCTGATCAACGTGATGGGCAAGCAGCGCGCCCGACGCGCTCTGCCTACACCTTCTCCCCGGCCCACTGCAGGTGCGCCTGCGCCTGCTCCGGGCTGAGCTGGCCGGGCGCGGGCGGGTAGTCGTCGAAGAAGGGCACGACGTCGGTCCCCCGCACCTTCCAGCGCAGGACAAGGAAGTTCAGGTAGTGGGCCGGGTGACGGGTCACCCACTCGGAGAAGACGTCCACGAAGGCCTGCATCGTGCCCTTGAGGTCGGCGTCCCGATCCCGCGTCCTCGGCACGTCCAGGGCCGGCGTGACGATGACGCGGTGACGACGCTCCCCAGGCTCGCGCACGACCAGGGTGGGCAGGATGGCCGCGCCCGTCTTCCTGGCCAGCTGCGCCGGCTGCACGGCGACGTTGGCGCGGCGACCCAGCAGCTGCACCTGCGTCCAGCGGCGCCCACCCCCTCCGTCGAAGGCCAGCCCCAGGACCTGGTTGTCCTGCAGGCACTTCAGCGCCGGACGTAAGAAGCGGAAGACGTTGATGTGCTGCACCGGCAGCTTCTGCTCGAGCTCCCAGCGACGCTCGAGCACCCTCTCCCAGAGCGGCGTGGTGCGGCTCTCGCGCAGGATGTCGGCCCACACCGGCGGCGGCGCCGAGAGCTGGCTCATCGGGTAGCCGGCGTGCCCCAGCGCCGGCATGATCATCTGGTTGGCGCCGAAGTGACCGATCAGGATGATGGCGCCCTTGCCTCGGGCCAGCGCGTCGTCCAGGTGCTCGCGCCCCTCGACGACGCAGACCTGGCCCACCGTCGAGGGGTCCAGGTGCGGGTAGCGCAGCACCTCGAGCTCGTTGAACATCGTCTGTCGCCAGGCCTCGCGCAGGATGTCCTGCTCGGCATGGGGCAGCGGGCGGTCCCCGAAGAGCTTGCGCAGCTCGGTGCGCGCTAGAACCTGGTCCCGCCGAGCCGCCAGCCGCACCAGGTCCCCGCCCACGCGAGCGGTGTGGCCGAGGACGGGCCGTGGCACCCGCGAGATCAGCGCCTGCCCCGGGTAGTAGAGCGCCAGGCCTCCGAGGTCCTTCACGAGCAGGTCCGGACGCCTCAGGAAGCGGCTCCAGCCTGAGCTCACCGGCGCTCGTCGCGGCCGGCGTCGATCCGGACCGCGAGCACCGCCTTCTTGTCGATCTTGCCGTTGGGCAGCTTGGGGATCTCGGCCCAGAACTCGATGACGCGCGGCACCTTGTAGACGGCCATCCGGTCGCGGCAGTACTGCTGCAGCTGGCGCACGCTCAGCGCGCTGCCCGGGTAGAGCTCGATGACGGCGCGGGCGATCTCGCCGCGGATGCGCTCCTCGGCCCGCACCACGACCACGTCACGGACCTGGGGGTGGTCCTTGATGACCCGCTCGATCTCCAGCGGGTAGACGCGGATGCCGCCGATCTTGAGCATCTCGCTGCGGCGCCCGACGACCTGGATGAAGCCGTCCTCGGTCCACTGGACCAGATCGCGGGTGTGGTACCAGCCGCCCTGGAACAGCAGGTCGGTCTCGTCGGGCATGTTCAAGTAGCCGGAGACGACCGCCGGGCCGCGGACGATCATCTCGCCGACCTCGCCCGGCTCGCAGTCCCGCCCGTGGGCGTCCACGACGCGCAGCTCATAGCCGCTGACCGGCCGCCCGGTGGTGCCGGGCCGACGGGGCCGATCCGGGCGCATGGCGACCGCGACGCCGGTGGTCTCGGTGCTGCCCCAGACCGGCATGAAGGCGGCGCCGAAGGTGGCCTCCATGCGCTCGAGCGTGTCCGCGGACACGAAGGCTCCGCCGCTCTCGAGCACGCGCAGGCTGGACAGGTCGAAGCGTCCCTCGCCCGAGTGGTCCAGCAACATCTCGTAGAAGCTGGGCACCGCCATCATCCAGGTGACGCCGAAGCGCTGGATGGTGTTCGCGATGACCCGAGGGGACATCGAGTCCATGATGACGAAGGCGCCGCCGCAGAGGATGCTGCGGTGGAAGAGCTCGTGGGGGTGCGCGAAGACCGAGAACATGCCGAGGAAGACGTCGTCTTCGGTGAACCCGAGGCCCTCGAAGTCGGGCCCGTCGAAGGCCGTCAGCCCCTGGACGATGATGTTCCTGTGCGAGGTGACCGCGCCCTTGGGGCGGCCGGTCGTGCCGCTGGTGTAGTTCAGGTAGCAGGGCTCGTCGGGCGAGACCTGCACCCGCGGAGCCGGCCCCGAGGGGTCCGACCAGTGGCTGTCCCCGAAGCGACCGCGCTCGCCGACATAGACGATGCGTCCTGGATCGGGCAGACACGGCAGCAGGCCTCGGAGCAAGTCGTCGAAGGCCCTCTCGACCACCACCGCGTGGATCTCGGCGGTCTGGAACTGGTCCCGGAGGTGATCCGGGTGCAGCTTGAAGTTCACCGGCGCATAGAGCGCGCCCAGGCGAGCGCAGGCCAGGAAGCCGGTGACCACCTCGGCCCGCTTGGTCACCAGGAAGCCCACCGCGTGGCCCTTTCGGACCCCGAGTCGGTGGAGCAGCGCGGCGACCCGATCGACCTCCAGATCCAGCTCGGACCAGCTCCAGCTCCGCTCGTCCTCGAGCAGCGCCGGAGCGTCGGGGCGTCGGGCGGCCGTCGACCGCAGCACCTCGCCAAGCGTCCGCTGGCCGTCGAGCTCCGTCATCCACACTCCAGGGTCGGCCGCCCCCTTAACCGCCGTCGGCGTGCCGGGGTGCCTCGGGGTCCAGCGGGCGACTGCCCTCTGGCGCCTGCCCAGCTCCTTCCTTGTGCCGAGCGCTCTCGTGCCCGCCCTGGATCTTGCCGCGCGGCGGGCGGAGCAGGACCTCGAGCTGGGCCTTGACCTCCTCCACGTCGACCCCGGCGGCGTCCAGCTCGTCCACGGTCAGCTTCTCGGCGACGAGGAAGCGCACGAGCTGCTGCAGCGGGGGCATGCGGTCGGTGTCCTCGGGCATGGCCAGGGCGACGGTGTCGACCTTGACCAGCAAGGCCTTCTGCCCGGGCATGGCCTCGACCCGCTCGCGGATGGCCTCCCAGTTGTCCGGGGCCGCCGCGAGGTGTTCGTCCAGCA
>CALGIB010000573.1 GCA_937915955.1 uncultured Pseudomonadota bacterium | reverse complement strand
CGATATGACTCGGAAAATCGACAACGACTTGGTGGCTTAGAAGGCCGATGCTCTATCCACCTGAGCTAAGGGGGCCCGCCGCCAGGGTAACCACCGGTCTCCGGGCGGCCCAGGTCCGGGACCTCGTCCGGGAGGACCCGCGGAATGCGGCGACCCCCGGGGCCATCGGTCTACGCTTGCGGTCCAAGGTCTGGGCAGGCCGAGGGAAGAGAGATGAACCTCCTGTTCGCCGCGCTGGTCGGGGCCGGGCCGGCTCATGCCTTCTGCGGAGCCTACGTCGCCGAAGATGGCGCCAGCCTGACCAACCGCGGCAGCCGCATCGTGGTGGCCCGCGACGACTTCGGCACCACGCTCTCGATGTTCAACGACGTGCAGGGCGAGGTCGGCGCCTTCGCCCTGGTCGTGCCCGTGCCTCCGGGCTTCGACGAGCACAACCTGCGCCTGGTCGACCGCGACCTGCTCGAGAAGCTCGACGCCTACTCCGCCCCTCGACGCGTGGCCTACACCTGCGACGACTTCTACAGCTCCGGCCAGCGCGCGGCGATCTCGACGGTGGCCTCCGCCAAGGACCACCAGGAAGAGGACACCGGCGACCCGGGCGCGTCTTCGTCGAGCTCGGCCCCCTCGGGCTGCGGCACCGGCGGCGGCGGCTCGTCCGGCGCCAACACCAGCAGCCCCTGGTGGGAAGACGGGCACGACGACGGCGACTCCGAGGACGACGAGCCTCTGTGGACCGACACGGCCACCGGCACCGAGGTCGAGGAGGAGTTCGAGCTCGGCGAGTACACCGCCTACGTGGTCGACCCGGCCGGCGGCGAGGGCCTGGCCGCCTGGCTCGAGAGCAACGGCTTCGGCGCCACCCCCGAGACCGCCCAGGCGCTGCAGGAGCAGATCGACCTGGGCAGCCACTTCCTGGCTCTGCGCGTGGACGTGGAGCGGCTCGAGGCCTCCGGCGACGACACCTGGTTGTCGCCGCTGCAGCTGGGCTACGCCGCCGAGAGCGTGACCCTGCCGATCCGAATGGGGGCGGCGTCCTCGGCCGGCGTCCAGGACCTGCTCGTCTACGTCATCGGCGCGGACGTGGACGGCACCTGGGGCGTGTCGAACTACCCCGAGGTCCAGCCCCCCTCCAGCGAGTGCATGCCCCTGCTCGAGGACGGCCAGGGCTTCGCCGACTGGTACGAGGAGCGCTTCACCGAGGCCGTCGGCATCTCGGCGGACCCCTTCGAGGTCGAGGGCAGCGAGCCCCTGGGCTGGATGCTCGAGTACAGCTGGGGCTCGGGGCTCTGCGACCCGTGCACCGAGGCCGGGATGCTGGATCTCCAGGACGTCTACGACCTGGGCTTCAACTACGACGGCGGCTACGGCGGCTTCCGGGTCACCCGCCTGCGCCTGCGCTACCCACCGGCCGGCGTCACCCAGGACCTGCTGCTCTACAAGACGCTGCATCAGACGAACATGCAGCTGCGATACGTTGAACACAGCTGGGAGCTCGAGAGCCTGCTGCCCGTCTGCCAGCAGGTGCTGGACGAGCCCGGCGCCTGCTACACGGCCGAGTGGTGGGCGCGCCAGGCCGAGCAGGACCTGAGCGACGTCGCGACGACCACCTACGAGCGCGGCTGCGGCGACCCCGAGCCCTACGGCCGGGCCCTGCTGCTCCTGCCGGCCCTGGCGCTCCTGGCCTGGCGGAGGCGTCGATGACGGCGCTGCTGCTCGGCCTGGCCTGCGCCTACCCCGAGGAGCAGTTCCAGACCGACTACGACGAGTCCTTCTGCGACTGGCAGGCCGACTGCGAGGACTACTTCACCTACGAGGAGTGCGTGCAGGAGGCCGAGGACGAGCCATGGCAGCGCACCGGCTGCCTCTACGACGAGGAGTCCGCCCAGGACTGCGTGGAGCAGATGGAGCTCATGCCCTGTGGAGAACCAGCCTTCCCGGCCGCCTGCGCGCGCGTCTGGGCGTGCTGACGAGCTATCGCGGCTGGGCGCCCGCCATCCTCAGCGCCCGCTCGACCACCTCGATCGGCTGGCAGCCGACCACCCGCACGGGCTTGTCGGGGTGGTCCTCAGGCCAGGGCCGCTCAGCGCTCCAGCCAGTCGGCAGCACGAACCACGTCGGGATGCTGTTCACACCCCAGCGCTGCGCCTCGACCCGCTGATCCAGCAGCAGCTGCGGGACCTCGGGCCGCTCCAGGAAGGCCACGGCGGCGTCCGGGGCCAGGCCCGAGGCCTGGGCCAGCTCGCGCAGGACCGCCTCGTCCTCGATGTCCCGCCCGTGCTGCCAGTAGGCGTCCATCGCGACCTCGCGCCAGGCGTCCAGCTCGCCCTCGGCGCGAGCGTGCTCGGAGATGGCCAGCGCCCTCTTCGTGTTCGGCGCGTGCATCGGCGGCGAGAACGGCACCCCCATGCCCTCGGCCACCTCTCGCAGGCGGTCGAACATAGCCTCGACCCGGGCCGGCGGGAACATGGTGCGGATGTCCACGCCGCCCAGCGGGATCTCGGGGTGCAGCTCGAAGCCCCGCCACTGGAAGTCCAGGGCGTAGCGGTCCATCAGGGGCCGAAGGGTCCCTCGCTCCGCGAGGAAACACCAGGGTCAGATGAAGTCGGAGAAGAAGACCAGCTGTGTCATGGGCGCACCTTACTCGCAGGCGCGGAGGGGCTCGTGGATGAGCTCCTGGATGAAGGCGTCCGCCCGCTCCGCGCCGTCCGAGATGGGGTCGACGTCTCCCATGACGACGACATCGCCGCAGCCCATGGCCTCGGGCCACTGATCCACCATCGTGAGGCTGGAGCCCTGCCCTTCGACGACCTGCTCGAGCTCCTCGACGCCATCGATGAGGAAGGTGCCCGAGTCGCTGCGGAGGTCTCCGCCCAGCTCCAGCCAGAGCACGCCGTCGCCGAGCAGGCCACAGCTCCCCCGCTCAAGGTCTGGGGTGGGTGACCTCCCAGGACCGCAGCCGCTCCGCCAGGCGTCGCAGGACGAGATCGTCCTGGACGAGCTGCTCCCGCCCCTGGTCGATGCGGAACAGCTCCAGGCCGCGCTCGGGGCTTCGCAGCAGCTTGTACCGGCTGGTCCGCAGCGCCGTGAGGTCCAGGTCCGACGGTCCCGTCTCGCTGATCACCAGCCCCGAGAGCGACTCGTTCCGGGGGGCGCCGAAGGCCAGACTGGCCAGGCTCTCGCCCTCGAGGTCAGCCGGGGCCTCCCAGCCCAGCAGGTGGATGACGGTCGGCAGCACGTCCACCTGGTCGCAGAGCTGCTCGACGCGATGGCCCGAGGGCAGCGCCGGGTGCTCCAGGATCAGGGGCACGTGCAGGCCAGCTTCGCTCAGCGTCGCGGCGCCGAGCCCGTGGGTGCCCACCACGATCACCAACGTCTCCTCCAGCAGATCTCGGGCCGAGAGCCCGGCCAGCAGATCCCCGACCCCCCGGTCGAGCACCGCGAGCTCCGCGTCCGCCCTGGGGTCGAGGCTCCCCGCCTCACGCCAGGACGCGACCTGGGCGCGGCTGGCCGACCAGGGAGGCGCCGGCTCGCTGAAGTGCACCTGCAGCAGCCAGGGCTCGCGCCGCCGGGGCGAGAGGCTGCGATCGAGCATCGCCAGCGCGCGCTCGCTGACTCCCGGGGCCCCGGAGGTGTCCTCCAGCGGGGGGTCCTCGTAGGCGTCGAAGCCCTGATCGAAGCCGTAGTAGCTGTCCAGATCCGAGGACGAGCTCAGGCCCAGCGTCAGGTAGCCCTGCTCGTCCAGGGCCTCGGCCAGCGTGCGCTGATCCTGGGCGAGCGCGTCCCGTCGGCTCACCAGCTGGAGCTGCCGAGGGTGCTGACCGGTGAGCAGGGCGCCCGCCGCCGAGCGGGGCTGCGAGCCGTTGGCGATCAGCTGGTCGAAGCGCACGCCGCCCTCGCCGAGGGCCCTCAGCGTCGGCGTGGCCGCTCCGATCCTCTCGGCCCCCAGGCCGTCGACGAGCACCAGCAGCACGTTGGTGCGGCCACCGCGCAGCCGAAGGGGGCTGCCGTGGGCCGCGACGCAGCCGCTCAGGCTGCTCAGCAAGGCGATGGACAGCATGATCTCTCCTGACCCCAGCCTAGCCGGCACCTCGGGGCCCGCCGATGTCGCCACGGGGTCGCCGCGGGGTCGTCGCGATACGGGGGTCCCCGGAGGTCGCGACCATGCACTGGGCTACCGCTCTGTCGACCCAGTCCCGCAGCGCCATGGCTATCGGCGAGGTCCTCGAGCAGCTGCGCGCGGACATCGATCAGCCCGACCTGCTGCTGGTGTTCGTCTCACCCCACCACAGCTCCCTCTACGAGGCCCTGGCCCGAAACCTGGAGCGCCACCACCCTCAGGCGCTGGTCCTGGGCTGCAGCGCCAACGGCGTCATCGCCGACCACGAAGTCGAGCAGCAGCCGGTCCTGGGGCTGATCGCGGCCTGCCTTCCAGATGTGGGCCTGCGCCCCTTCCAGCTGGCCGCGGACGAGCCCATGCCGGACTGGCGCGAGCTGCTGCAGCTGGAGCCCGAGCACGAGCCATCCTTCCTGTTGTTCAGCGATCCCTTCAGCGGAGGAAGCGACAAGCTCTTGAGATCGCTGGACTCCAGCTACCCCGCAGCCGTCAAGCTGGGTGGCCTGGTGAGCGGGGGCCGGGCACCGGGTGAGCACGCCTTGTTCCTGGGCAGCCAGCTCAGCACGGGCGGCCACCTGGGCCTGGCCCTGTTCGGCGACATCCAGATCGAGCCCGTCGTCGCCCAGGGCTGCCGCGGCGTGGGGCCGGCGTTCCGGGTCACGCGCTGCGAGGACCGCCTGATCCACGAGCTGGACGGCGCCCCGGCCCACCGGGTGATGGGGCAGGTCTTCACGGCGATGCAGCCCCTCGAGCGCCAGCTCTTCGCAGCCTCGGCGCTGGTCGGCCTGGGCATGGGCGAGCCCGGGCGCGAGGACTTCCTGATCCGCCACCTCATCGGTGCCGATCCCGAGCACGGGCTGCTGGCCGTCGCCGGCCAGGTCCACGAGGGTCAGGCGCTGCGCTTTCACCTGCGCGACCAGGCCGCGTCCACCGCCGACCTGCGAGCCCGCCTGGGTCAGGTCGAGCCCGACGCCGAGGCGGCGCTCATGTTCACCTGCCTCGGCCGAGGCGAGGGCTTCTACGGTCAGCCCGACCACGACATCGGGCTGGTCCGTGAGCGGCTGGGCGACCTGCCCGTGGGCGGCTTCTTCTGCAACGGCGAGCTGGGTCCGGTGGGGGGGCGGACCTGGCTGCACAGCTACACCAGCGCCCTGGGCCTGGTGCGCCGTAGGCCATGGAGCTGAACGATCTCAGCCTTATGGAGCCACGCGCCAGATCAGGCGACCGCTCCCGTTCCAGCCCACGCGGCTAGCCGGATCCATCTGGTCGAGCCCCTCGAGGGCGGTCCGCAGCACGCCCGAAGCGGTGGGGTCCTGCTCCTGAGCCAGCGTCGTGCAGTACAGCCGAGCCCGCAGCGCGACCGCGCAGCCCTCGTGCGTCAGGGGGGTGTGCCGGAGGTCGTGCTCGACGCGCTCGCTGAAGATGCGCGCCCCCGCCAGGTTTGTCTCGGGCAGCACGCAGACCAGCGTCGCCGCGTCGATCATGCCGACGAAGTCCGAGCCCCGGTAGCGAGCCTCGACCCGCCGGGCGATCTCCCGCATCACCAGGTCACCGGCGGCGCCGTAGGTGGCCCGGTCCACGCCCAGCGCCACGATCGAGACGTCGCGCTTGTAGCGCCGCGCCCGGTCCACCTCCCGCTTGAGGCAGGCATGGGTCGGGCCCGGCCCAGCAAGCCACTGGGGAGGGTTCAGCGCCAGGTCGACCTCCACGTCGAGCTTGGCGACGCGGGCCTCGAGGAGGTCCACCTGGGACAGCGCGGCGTCGCGCTCGTTGACGAGCTCCGCGATGGCCAGGGCCACGTCGCGCTGGTCCGGCGCCCGAGGCGGCGACCACGGCTGAAGCCGCATGAGCAACACCTCGGCGAAGACCCTCACCAGCCGGCGGACATCGTCGGTGGCGCCCCGCTGCAGGCTGGCCCACACCGCCTCCCGGAACAGGAGCTCCGGGCTGCCCGGTGTCGGCCGGATCAGCTGAGCCAGGTCGTCTGGGAGGGCGTGCTCCTGCACGAAGCCAGCTCGGGCGCCTTCGCTCGTGCTGCCAAAGACCATCTGCTCGAGCATGGTCCGCTCGGCGCGGGCGGCGTCCCTGAGCACCCGCTGCAGCGGCTCGTTCAGCGTCGTGCCCAGGGTCAGCAGGCGCCAGCCCAAGGGCCCGCCGATGGCCAGCGTGATGGCCTTGCAGGGCCGGAGCCCGAAGCTCGGAGCCAGCTGCAGCGCGTGCCCGGCCGCGTGGGCGAACTCCGTCGCGGCGTGCTCGTCGACAGCCCCCATGGCCACATGCCAGAGCGCGATGTGTCGCACACGCTCGCTCCCCAGCAGCGTCGCGGCCTGCGCGGCCGAGCGCGCCTCGCGGCCACCGCCCAGCTCGGGACAGGCCGCCGCCTGGGTCATCCGATCGCAGAGCAGCGCCGGCAGTCGCTGAAGGTCCCGGTCCTGCCAGCTCGCGTGGAGCAAGGCTGAGAGCGCAGAGCTGTTCTCAACGAGGCGCATGTGGCTGTCCCTTGTAGGACGCCCTTCGGATCACCCTGGCGCGAGCTTGACCTCCCGGATCACCTCGCGGCCGACGACCACGCGCACTCGCGCCGCGCCGGCTGGAGGCCGAAATCGGGGGCCCGCCTGCGAGCTCAGGATCGAGCCGTCCGCGGCCATCGCGGTCCACTCCCTGAGCGGCTCACCCTCGTCCCAGCCCTGGGCCGGGGCGACCAGATCCCGCCCCTGCCAGACAAGCTGGGCCGACAGCGTCGGTCGCGCCACGCTGGTGCCCGAGCGAGCGCCCCCGTAGAAGGCCTCGTCCAGGCTGTCCCCGCGCCAGTCGCAGTGCACGTGGGTGTCGTAGTAGCCGACGTACCCGGCGCCGTGGTCCTCGCAGACGGAGCCCAGCTCGGCCAGCCCGACCGCGCCGCTCTTCATGTCCACGGCGTCGCCATACTGGTGTCGGCTGGAGCTCGCGCCACCCACGCCCGCGTTGTAGGTCACGTTGCGGTAGCCGGAGTTGACCGTGATCGATCCGCCCGTCTCGTCTCGGATGTCCTGCAGGTGCTGCACGACGTGGGTCTGGTAGACAGCGTATCGGCCCTTGACCTCCTGCATGAGCTCGCCCAGCACGAAGTTGGGCGCCAGCTTCAGGTCCGGGTCCTGCACGACGAGGTCGACATAGCGCAGCGGGGCCCTGTACTGGGCGCTGCCCTGGTAGGGCTCGGGGTAGGCGTAGTCCGCACCCCAGGAGGGGTCGTAGTCGACCAGATCCAGGCAGGTCTCCCCGGCCCGGTCCGCGCCCAGGTAGCAGGCCTGCTCGTCCGAGGGCGTGGGCACGGAGGTGTCGACGGGTTCGTCGGAGTCACCCGGCTCCCGACTGTCAGGCCGAGGGCCCGGGTCGTCCTCGCCCGAGTCCTGGGTCCGGGGACCCCGCACCAGCGGCGGCGAGCCGATGTCCTCGGCGATCACACATCCAAGTAGAACATGAACGATCACAACCATCTGCATCAGAGTGACTTCAGGGCACCGGCGTAGAAGCCGTCCAGCGTCGACCTGTAGTTGGCCTCGATCACCTTGCGCTTGACCTTCAGCGAGGGCGTCAGCTCACCGCTGTCCACGCTCCACTCCGCAGGGAGCACCGCGAACTTCTTGAGCGTCGAGTAGCTGGGCAGCTCGGCGTTCATCGCGTCCACCGCGGCCTGGACCATGGCCAGCACCGCGGGCTCCTTGGCCAGCTGCTCGAGGTTGTGTCGGCCCAGCCCGTGGTCGGCGGCCCAGCCGGGCATGGACTCGCTGTCCAGGGTCAGCAGCGCGCTGCAGAAGTTCCGCGCGTTGCCGTGCACGAGCACCTGGCTCAGGTAGGGGCACAGGGCCTTGAGCCGGGACTCGAGCGCCTGGGGCGCGACGTACTTGCCGCCCGAGGTCTTGATCAGGTCCTTCTTCCGGTCCGTGATCTTCAGGAAGCCGTCGCCGTCGAGCTCGCCGATGTCGCCCGTCAGCAGCCAGCCGTCCTGGTCCTTCGTCTCGGCGGTCTTGTCCTCGAGGCCGTAGTAGCCGCGCATGATGCCGCGGCTGCGCATCAGGATCTCGCCGTCCTCGGCGATCTGGATCTCGGTGCCCGGCAGCGGCTTGCCGACGGTGCCGAAGCGGTAGTCGTCGGGGCGGTTCACGACGCTGGCGGCGGAGGACTCGGTCAAGCCGTAGCCCTCGCAGATCAGGATGCCGGCCGCGTGGAAGAACTCGGCCATGTCCCGGGACAGCGGGGCCGAGCCGGAGATGAAGTACCGGATGCGGCCGCCGAAGCGATCCCGCAGCTTGGAGAAGACCAGCTTGTCCGCGATTCGGCGCTTGAACTCGAGCAGCCCGGTGGGCTGGCCGCCCTTCTGGCGGACCGCGCTGACCTCCTTGCCGACGGCCATCGACCACTTGAAGATGCGCAGCTTGACGCCCCCGGCCTCCTCCATCGAGGTCACGACCTTGTTGTAGACCTTCTCGAAGATGCGGGGGGCGGCCGCCATGAACGTGGGCCGGATGACGGCCAGGTTCTCGACGATCTTCGGGATGCGCCCGTCGATGGCCGTCGGCACGGGGCCCCGGATGGTGGCGACCTCGAGCACCTTGCCGAAGCTGTGGGACATCGGCAGCCAGAGGAACTGCTTGTCGTCCTCGCGGAAGAGACCCAGCTCCTCCAGCCCCTCGGCCGTGTAGACCCAGCAGTCGTGCAGCAGCTCGACCCCCTTGGGGGTGCCGGTGGTGCCCGAGGTGTAGATGAGCGTCGCCAGGTCGGTGAGCTCGATGGCGTCGACGTCGGCCTGCCCGGCCGCGGGCTGCCCCTCGTC
>CALGIB010000572.1 GCA_937915955.1 uncultured Pseudomonadota bacterium | reverse complement strand
GCGGCCTCCCACTTCGGCACGAAGCGCCAACCCCGGTCCCGGCTCGGCAGGACGAGGTTTCGGTTCGCGGCGGCGCGGAGCGGAGCGGCGGCCGGGGCCATGCGGCGCACGTTGTCGCCGCACAGGTTCGGGTTGCTGGTGCAGTTGAGCTGCCCCAGGGTGGCCCGGTTGACGTGCCCGGTCCGGTTGCTCGGATGCAGGCCACAGACGCCCTCCTGGACGCACAGCGCGCGGGTCGCGGCCTTGAGATCGTCGCTCGGGCGCTTGCGTCCCTTGCTCCAGGTGACGCCGAGGGGCTGCCAGCAGAAGCCGTCGCGCTGCACCACCAGGGTGCCATCGACCGCACCCTTGCGGTCGTGGATGATGAAGGCGCGGTAGGTCGGCCTGCGCCCACCGAAGTGCTCTTCGTGCTTGCTGTAGAACGCGGCCAGATCGTTGGGAGTCTGGAGCGCCGCCGAAGCCGTCTCGGCCTGGTCCGCGCTCAGGATCTCCCGGATCTGGTACTGCCCATCGGTCCAGACGGCTGGCGTCTGTCCGAAGGACCTGCGAACTTGCTGTGCGTGGCCTCGGCGCATGGGAAACCTCTATGGAGTTCGGGCGAACGATATCACGCTCGATGGTACCCTGATGACCTCTGATGGCTGACCTCAACCCATTCTGGTCCGGTGCTACGACATCGTCCAGGCGCTCTCGATCGCTGATGAAGTTCACCAGCGGCCTGTTGACGTCCGAGCGCAAGCGGTTCGAGAAGTGGTTCGGTGAGCCGCTGGAGCCGCCGATCGTCGGGTGCGGGCATTGGGGCTGCGTCGTCCTGGGAGCCAGCGGCGACAAGCTGCTCAAGCTGACGGTCGATCCCGCCGAGCCCCACCTGGCCCACATGATCCAGGGCCTGCAGGCCGAGGACTCCGCGCGAGGCGAGATGGTCCGGGCGGGCGTCGTCAAGATCCATCGCGTGGCGAAGATCCGCGGCAAGGTCTGGAAGTACGGGCGCAACCAGGACGTCTACGTCATCTCTCGGGAGGCGGTCATCCCGATCCAGGACGCGGCGTCCCGCGGCAAGAGTGACCCGCTGGCGCTCTGGCTTCGCGCCCGACGTCGCCGCAAGGCCGCGCGCACCGAGCTGGAACTCCAGCTTCAGCAGAACATGCAGGAGTTGGAGCTCGACGGCCAGGTGATCCAGCGTCCGCCGGGGTGGGTGAGCGAGCGCACCAAGAACATCTTGGACGACATCGTCGAGACGCTCGAGGCCGCGGACAAATGCCAGACGGCGCGGGCCAGGGCGCGGCGTGAGACGGACGCCATCGGGCAGATGGGCGATCTGGCCAGCTACCCCGAAGGTGAGACCCTCGGCGAGGCGATGATCGCGCTGCTCGCTGGCTTCGATGTGCCGCTGCGCGACGTCCACATGGGGAACATCGGTCTGAGGATCGAGCCCACCTCCCCCGAGGTGCCGACGCCGGCCCTGGTCCTGTTCGACTTCGGTCACGCCGAGCTGCGTCGGGTGCCGATGCGCCGCCTTGGAGAGCTGTCCCTGTGAGCCTGGACTTCGGCAAGATCGCCTCGGGCCTGGCCCCCATCGCCTGGACGGACGAACCGTGGGACCGCCGCTACATCAAGGAACGCAGGGACAAGGAGCCGCTGGACCGAGAGGTGGTCGCTCCGGACCCTGCGTTCCGCGACCGGATCCGCACGGCGACCTGGGACGACTACGACAAGATCATCATCAGCTTCTCTGGCGGCAAGGACTCCCTGGCCGCTGTGTTCCGGGTCCTCGACCTCGGCGCGCCCAGGAGCAAGATCGAACTGTGGCACCAGAACATCGACGGTGAGCACGACTCGCCGGCCGTGATGGACTGGCCTGTGACCCGCGACTACATCGAGGCGGTCGCCGTCGTCCTGGGGCTTCCACTCCTGTACCAGTGGCGCGGCGGCGGTCTGTACGGGGAGATGGCCCGCCAGGGCCGTCACATGGCGCCCATCTACTTCGAGTCCCCGCTCCGCGCCAAGCCGATCTCTGGCGCCGTGTTCGATCACGTCGGACGGAACGGCCTGTCGGTGTACCGGTGGGACACGAAGGCGGGTCATCTGGCAGGGCGTGGCGGGATGCCCGCGGTCAGCGACAACCTGCAGATCCGCTGGTGCAGCGACGTCGTCAAGATCGAGCCGTTCGCCAAGGCGATCATCTACGACCCCCGCTTCGACAAGAAGCGGCTGGGCCGGGCTCCCAGGCTCCTGGTGGTCACCGGAGAACGCAGGCTCGAGGGCAAGAAGGGGCCGATCATCGTCGTGGAGCCAGATGGGAGGCAGCGCGTGTCCGCCCTGGCGGGGCGCGCCGCCTATCACATGCTCGAGCCTCACGACACCGACGCTCCTGGGTTCATCACCAAGGCGGGGAAGGACACCGCGAAGCGGCGCGTCGACCAGTGGCGCCCGGTGATGAACATGACAGAGGACCAGGTCTGGAACGTCATGCGGCAGCACGGGATCCGGCCCCACCCGGCCTACGAGCTCGGAGCGTGGGGTCGCTGCAGTTGCAGCGGCTGCATCTACAGTTCGCCCACGCAGATCGCCACCTGGGCGCGTCTGCTTCCCCAGCAGTATGGGCTCGTCGCCGCGCTCGATGATCAGATCAAGGCCCAGGGGCGCAAGACTTGGAGGAACAAGCTCACGCTGGCCGACTGGGCTGACAAGGGCGTCCCTCAGATCGATCCGAAGGTCTGGGCCTTCTGGCGCCCCTACTTCATGCACACCAAGAAGATCACGCCGGAGATGGTACGGACGAAGAGGTGGGTCCTCCCTGCCGGCGCGTCGGCCCCCGAGGGTGGACCGACCTGATGGACTTCGCGCGCATCGCGGGCTTCTTCGGTGACCCGCTGCAAGACGCGGTCGATGATGTCGTGGCCTGGTGGCAGGATCCCGCTGGCGCGCCCCCATCGGTCGTCGTGGACGCTGAATGGCTGCTCCCCGACGGCAAGCTGCGCTACAAGACCCAGCCCTACACCTGGCCAGCAGATCTCGCGGCGCGCCCGCTGGTGATCGTGTCCGCCAGCGGCGGCATCGACAGCACCGCTGCAGCCCTGCTCGCTCGCAAGAAGTGGCCCAGCGCGATGATGCTGCTGTTGCGCTCGGACACTGGCTTCGAGCCCGAGGACAGCCAGGGGATCCTGCGGAGGCTCGCCAACAAGATCGGCGCGCCGATCATCACCTTGCAGCCCAGACAGACGTTCTTCGATCTGATCCGGTGGTTCCGGCGCTTGCCGACCAAGCAGTACGGCCACTGGTGTACGGAGAACCTCAAGGGGATGAACCTGGACTGGATGGGGCACTACCTGAGCCTGCTCCGCGAGCCCCACACGACCTTGCAGGTCGCGGGGATCCTGTGGGGTGAGGGGCCGGAGCGGAACAAGCCAGGGAAGAGGTCGAAGAAGGACCGGACGACCCACATCAAGCACACCGCGGCGCGCTTCCCTGGTGGCCAGATGGTGGCGCGACTGGTCCTGCATG
>CALGIB010000571.1 GCA_937915955.1 uncultured Pseudomonadota bacterium | reverse complement strand
CCAGGTCGACCTCGGGCCCGGCCACCTCGTCCGCCCAGCTCAGCGCAGCCCAGATCAGCATGTCCGACACGGACCCCAGGGCGCGCTCGCGGTTCCGTGGCTACCCTGCGGCATCGGAGCTTGGATGACGCCGCTCGCACCCTCCCTGTCCCTGAGCCTCCGTCGCGGCGGAGAGTCCTGGGACACGCAGGTCTTCCCTGGGGGCGGCCCTGCCTTGATGCTCGGCCCCGCCCTGGGGCTGCTCCTGGCCTGTGCCGAGGAGGCGGCGCCCCGCGAGAGCCGGTCCGAGGCGGACACGGACGCGGACTCCGATCCCCCGGACGGGCAGGCGCTGTTCGTCGCCCGGTGCAGCAACGACAACTGCCGCGGCGCCGACGGAGACCGGGGCGCGGCCTCCGATCTGTCCGCCGTCGTGCCCGAGCGCACCGACGACCAGATCGAGAGCGTGCGGGTGGACGGCCAGGGTGACATGGAGCCCCAGGGCCTCAGCCGCGAGCAGGTGACCGCGGTCATCGCCTACCTGCGCGAGGCCTCCCCCTGACCCTCCTCCTCCTGGCCTGCGCGCCCACCGCGCGCCCCCTCGACACCTCGGACAGCGGACCGGATCCGCTCCCGCTGACCCCGGTCTACGACCTGGCCGGCTTCGAGGGTGCCCTCGCCTCGACGCTCGCGCTGGGCTTCCCCGAGCCCCACCTCGTGCACGCGGCCTACCTCGATCGCATGGGCCGCGGCGACGGCAGCTGCCCCGACGACCCCCGGAACCTGACCGACACCCACGTCAACGGCTGCACAGGCGCCGACGGCACGTTCTACATGGGGGTGGCCGAGTTCATCGACCAGCCCGGGCTGCGCAGCCTGACCGGTGATGCCTTGTTCCGGGACCCCGACGGGGCCGAGCTCGAGCTGGGCGCCGGGATCGTCCTGAGCTGGACAGACACCCTCCAGGAGCTCGTGATGATGGGCTCGGTGCGCGACGAGGCCCGGGGGGGCTGGTTGAAGGCCGGCAGCAGCTTCATCCTTCGAGGGCAGGCCTCCGGGGGCGTGATCCAGGCCTCGGGAGGCGTCGGCCTGGGCGAGGAGGCCCTAGACCTGCGCGAGCTGACCGTCGCCGGAGGCTGCGTCGACGGCGGGCTCGCCCTGCGTGGACCGGACCTGCGCTGGTACGAGGTCGAGCTGACCTGCGGCTGCGGTCCGCTCAGCTTCGAGGGCCGGGCTCTGGGCGAGAGCTGCCCGGATCTGAGCGCGCTCACCAGCGCGCTGGACGTCGCCTTCGGACCCCTGCCGGAGCTGCCGTGACCCTGCTGCTCCTGGCCTGCGCGAGCGCCCCCGAGGACAGCGCCCCGAGCCTCGAGGCGCTGGCCCCGCCCCGCTTGCTGCGCCGCCTGAGCCTGGACCTTCGAGGCCGCTTCCCCAGCGTCGAGGAGCTGGACGCGGTCGAGGCCGACCCCTCGGTCCTCGAGGACTATCGCCTGGCCTGGCTGGCCGGCCCCGAGCTCGAAGACCAGCTCGTCCTGCGCCTGGCCGAGCGCTGGTACACCCGCGTGGACCGCTTCGACATCGAGGCCGCCGACTACGGGCTGTACGACACCTACGGCTTCGCCCGGTCCGTGGGCGAGGAGCCGCTGCGCCTGTTGGCCCGCGTGGCCACCTCGGACGCCAGCTGGGACGAGGTGGTGACCGCCGACCACAGCCTGGCCGACGAGCGCCTGGCCGGGATCTGGCCGCTGGACCGCGAGCCCGGCGAGGGCTGGACGGTGGCCCGCTACACGGACGGTCGACCCCACGCCGGCGTGCTCACCAGCAACGGCCTGTGGTGGCGCTACACCACCGACATCTCGAACATGAACCGGCGTCGGGTCGCGGCCGTCGAGCGGCTGCTGGTCTGCCACGAGGTGCTGGACCGACCGGTCAGCTTCGAGGGCCGCGACGTCTCGGCTTCGGTCGAGGACGCCGTGCACGACGACCCCGCCTGCGTGGCCTGCCACAGCAGCCTCGACCCCGCCGCCGCCTCGCTCTTCGGCTTCTGGACCGTGGTGGACTACAGCGCGATCGAGGCCGGCCACTACCACCCCGAGCGCGAGCGCCTGGGCGAGGACTACCTCGAGGTCGAGGCGGCCTGGCACGGCCAGCCGATCTCCGGCCTCGAGGATCTGGGGCAGGCCGTCGCCGCGGACCCTCGCTTTGGCCCCTGCGCGGTGCGGACCTTCGCAGAGCTGAGCTGGCGGCGACCCGTCGACCCCCTCGGCGACGCCGCGCGGTTGGCTCAGCTGCTCGAGGCCTTCGAGGCCGGCGACCGCCGCGTCCAGGTCCTGCTCGAGGCCCTGACCGCGACCCCCGAGTACCGCAGCGCCGAGCGCCTGGAGCCCCTGCCGCCGGATCTGCTGGCCTCGGCCTGGGGGGACCTGACGGGCTTCGAGTGGACCCTGGCGAACGTGCCCCTCATGGACGAGGATCCCCTGGGTCTGCGGGTCCTGGCCGGAGGCGTGGACGGTGAGCGCAGCACCTCGCCGCAGCGCGAGCCCGGGCTCACCCGCACCCTGGTGCTCGAGCAGCTGGCCGAGCGCTCCGCCACCCACGCCATGGATCAGGGCGCTGAGCTCGACCTGGAGCGGCTGTATTGGAGGCTGATCGCCGAGCGCCCCGAGGTCTCGGACGTCGACCCCTACCGCCTGGTGCTGGAGTCGCTGTCGACGGGCGAGACCGCGGACGAGGCCCAGGCCGCCACCCTGGCCGCGATGCTGCGGGACCCCCTTGCGGTGACCTGGTGATCAGTCGCCGTGAGCTGCTGGTGCTGGGATCCGCCGGACTGCTCCTGCCCTCGCGCCTCGCCCGCGCCGGCGGCGACGACCGGGTCTTCCTGTTCGTCTACGTCGACGGCGGCTGGGACCCCGCCTTCGTCTTCACGCCCATGTTCGGCACCGGCGGCTGGGAGGAGGACGGCGCCACGACCTCCGAGGTCGGGGGGCACACCCTCGTCGATCACGAGGACCGTCCGCTGGTGCGCGACTTCTTCGAGCGCTTCGGCGATCGGGTCAGCCTGGTGCACGGCCTCGAGCTCCCTTCGGTCACCCACGAGCGCTGCCGCCAGCTGCTCTGGACCGGCGCGGCGGTGACCGGGCCAGCGGACTGGCCGACGCGCATCGCGGACGCCTCGCAGGGCTGGCTCGGCCTGCCGCACCTGGTGCTGGATGGCCCCAACTACGCAGGGGAGCTGGGCCACCGCGTCGTGCGCGCCGGGGACTCGGGGCAGCTCGGCAAGCTGCTCTCGGGCGAGTTCACCGGCAGCAGCGGGAGCCCCTTGTCCTCGGCGAGCCGGACCCGGGTGCACGCCGCGCTCGCCGAGCGGAGCGCGATCCTCGCGGGCGAGCCGGGCTCTCGGGGGGAGCACGCCCTGCTCTACGGCAACACGCTCGACGACCTGCGCGAGCTGAGGGCGTGGCCGGATCTTGAGCTGGCCTCGCAGACGCCCGGCTGCACGCGCGACTTCGGCGCCGACTTCGAGCTCGCCTTCACGGCCTTCGAGGAGGGGCTGACCCGCTGCGCCATGCTGCGGCACCAGGGCTGGTGCGATCAGGGCTGGGACACGCACCAGCGCCTGGAGCTCCAGAGCGCGAACTTCGAGGACCTGTTCGAGAAGCTGGCGCAGGGCATGGAGCTGCTGGCAAGGCGGCCCGCGCTGCAGGATCGCCTGGTGGTGGTGGTGGCCTCGGAGATGGGGCGCCACCCGCTGCTGAACGCCTGGGGCGGCAAGGACCACTGGACCTGGACGAGCCTGATGATGTGGGGCGCCGGGGTCCGGGGAGGCCAGGCGGTGGGTGGGTTGGACGAGGAAGGCCGAGGTCGTCCGGTGGACCTGCAGAGCGGCGACGCCGCTGACGGGGGCACGCCGCTGGGGCCGGAGCAGCTCGGGGCGACCCTCTTCGCCCTGGCCGGCGTGGAGCCCGAGGCCGAGCCCATCGAGGCCTTGTTGTCCTAGGCCGGCCTCCCGTGAGCGCCGCTCGGCTAGCGGTGCTACCCTTGCCCTCGCTGTTGCGGAAGGCCCTGTGATCCTCGTCCTCGCCCCCCTCCTGACCGGCTGCGCCTCGATCAAAGCGGCCGTGCCGATGGCCCAGCTCGATCAGGCCATGCTCGACGCCGAGGCGGCGCGCGCGCAGGACAACGCCGTCTACGAGTACACGCTCGCCGAGCAGTACCGGCTCAAGTCCCACGAGGAGTGGGGACACAGCGACTATGGCGCCGCAGAGCTGCTCGCGAAGACGGCGCTGCGGCACGCCCTGGACGCCGAGAAGATGGCGCTCTACGGGTCCACCGACGACGACGCCCAGCGCACCCACGACACGCTCGAGGCCCTGGACAAGGGCGTGGACATCGTCCCCGACATCCGCGAAGAGGTCGAGGAGGACGAGTGGATCGAGCTGGACGACATCGACCTGGACGACCTCTGATGCCGCTGCTGCTCTGGGCGCTCAGCGCCTGCGTGAACGTCGACACCCTGCAGCGCGACTTCGCCGAGGCGGAGCGGGTCCTGCAGGCCGCCGGCAACCTGGACGCCGCCGAGTGCACCCCGCGCGAGATGGCGATGGCCGAAGCGAACCTCGAGTTCACGAAGCTGGAGTTCGAGCAGGGCGAGCCCCGGCGCGCCCGCGAACACCTGGACCTGGCGCTGCAGAACGGTCAGTACGCGCTGTCCCAGGCGCCCAGGTGCATCCCCCTGGACAGCGACGGTGATGGCATCGTCGACGAGCAGGACCTCTGCCCCGAGGAGCCCGAGGACTTCGACGGCGACAAGGACGACGACGGCTGCCCCGACATCGTCGCGGACACCGACGGTGACGGCATCTTCGACGACGAGGACCGCTGCCCGCGCGAGCCCGAGGACCTGGACGGCTTCAAGGACACCGACGGCTGCCCCGAGCCCGACAACGACGGCGACGGCGTGCTGGACGTGGACGACCTCTGCCCCATGGCGCTCGAGGACCACGACGGCTTCGAGGACACCGACGGCTGCCCGGACACCGACAACGACCGCGACGGCTTCGCGGACGCCCAGGACGAGTGCCCGGACACCCCCGGGAAGCTGCAGGGCTGCCCCCCGGGGGACCGCGACGGCGACGGCTTCGCCGACGATCAGGACGCCTGCCCCGAGCAGTTCGGCTCCCCGCCGGACGGCTGCCCGGTCCAGGACTTCGACAAGGACGGCGTCGTCGACACCGAGGACGAGTGTCCCGGCATGGCCGGCCCCGCGCCCAGCGGCTGCCCCGACGCCGACGGCGACGGCGTGTTCGACATGACCGACCAGTGCCCGACCGTGAAGGGCCCGCAGCCCGCCGGTTGCCCGGACACGGACAACGACGGCGTCATCGACCCGCTGGACCGCTGCCCGACCGAGAAGGAGACCCTCAACCAGTACATGGACGAGGACGGCTGCCCGGACACCAAGCCCCAGAACGTCAAGATCAGCAACCGTCAGATCGTCATCGACGACATGATCCAGTTCGAGACGGGCAAGGCGATCATCAAGCCCGAGTCCTACAAGATCCTGGACTCGGTGGTGCAGGTCATGACCGACTACCCGCAGCTCGAGATCCGCATCGAGGGCCACACCGACAGCGACGGCAGCGAGTCGGCCAACCTCCAGCTGTCCAAGGCGCGCGCGGACTCGGTCTTCGAGTACATGGTCGAGCACGGCGTGGACGGGCGCCGGATGAGCACCGAGGGACTGGGCGAGACGCGGCCGATCGACACGAACCGCACGGCATCCGGCAAGGCCAACAACCGCCGCGTCGAGTTCCACATCACCAAGGGCCTGGACTGAGCCGTCCGCGGCGCGGTGCCCGCCGAGCGGTCACCGGGTCGCTCAGTCCTTGTTGAAGAAGCCGCTCAGGAAGCCGCCGACGCTGCTGTCGTCGTGGGTCGGCTCGGGGGCGGCGGGGCCTCGGGCGCTGCGGTCCTCGTAGTTGTCGACCTCGCGGCGGGCGGCCTCGTGCCGGGGGTTCATGTCCAGCGCTCGGCGGAAGCGCTCGACCGCCTGTTCGTGCTGACGCTCCCAGCGCAGCATCTGCCCGGCGGCGAACTCGATCTCGGCCTTCACGACCGGTCGGTCCACCAGCAGCGCGTCCAGGTTCGCCAGGCCGCCCGCCACGTCCAGCTCGTGCAGGACCACCATCGACTGCACCAGCAGCACACGGGCCCTCACCGAGCTGGGATCGTGCTGAACGGCCTGCTGGGCCTCGACCAGGGCCGCCGGCCAGGCGCGCGCCACCGCCAGCTTGTGGGCCCGCGCCAGGCAGCGGCGCGCGGCGGCCCGGTCCCGCGGCTCCTCGGGCGGCAGCTGCTCTCGCCACTCGCTCAGGGCCTGCGCCAGCACGTCGGGCTGCTCTAGCGCGTTCCAGCGTCGCTCGACCAGGCTGGCGATGCGCTGGATCGACGTGCGCACCTCGGGGTCCGCCTTGAGGAAGCGCTGCTGGTGCCAGCGCCCGCGGGCCCGGTTCAGGTGCTCCCTGAGGGTCGAGTAGCTCACGACGCCGCGCACCTGCCGCTCGCTCAGGCCCAGCAGGACAAGGGGGTTGGCCTTGCGGAGGCTCTCGTGCAGGGTCTCGAGCGCGGGCAGGCGCAGGTCTTCGTCCGGCAGCCCGGGGTCCTGCTGCAGGGCCCGCAGCTCGGTGTCGTCGTCCTCGTCCTCGTCGTCGTCCAGGTCCTCGATGTCGGCGTCGATGTCGTCCGCGGTGTCCTCGTCGTCCTCGTCTTCTTCGTCGTCCTCGCCCATGGCGAAGACGTCCGCGGCCTCCTCGTCGCTCTCGAAGACGCCGCCCTCGACCTCCCCGGTGGGTTCGTGGCTCCACGCCACGGCGTGCGAGGGCCCATCCGAGGCGTCCTCCTCGATCTCGAGGCCATCCACGGGGCCGGGATCGTCCTCGCTGTCCTCGTCCTCGATGTCCTCGAGCGTGTAGGAGGGCTCGTCCCGATGGTCCTCGTCCTCAAGCTCGAGGCCGCGCAGGTTGTCCTCGTCCTCGTCCTCGTCCAGGGCGAGCGCGTCCATCGAGTCGTCGCCCATCTCGAAGATCTCGTTGGCCTCCTCGTCGGACTCCAGGCGCTGCGGGGTCGGGGTCGGGGCGGCGGGCTGGGCGCTGGCCGCTGAGCGCTCGGCCACGGGCACGCTGGACTTGATCGGTTGCCCCTCGACGTGCAGCAGCCCCAGGTGCATGAGCAGGTCGATGGCGTACCAGCCCTCGGCCGTGCGGCGGGACTGGCCCCGGCCGCTGGACTTCAGCAGGCCCCCCAGCGTGGTCTCGTTCGCGGCGAGCTTGAGCGTGCGCAGCGAGATCGCGTCCAGGCCGTCGATCTCCCCCGCCTCGGTGATCAGGAGCATCGGGCGGTCGCGCAGGTGCGAGAGCGCGAGCTCGATGTCCGCGGGGTCGCGCCAGGTCCGGAAGCCCTCGCGGAGGATGTTCAGCACCGGCTTGGGGAAGGGGAAGGCGCCGGGCGGCGGCGGCTCGGAGGTGTCGAAGCCACAGCGCAGGTCGGGGTCGTCCGCCGCCTCGGCCAGGAAGTGCCCCAGTCGTGCACAGGCGGCCTCGAGCACCTCGTCCAGGCCCAGCCCCAGCGCCAGGCACACAGGGATGTCGGACTCCAGCGGGCCGGTCAGCGCGTCGCGGCTCGGGAGCTTGTCCGCCACGCCGCCGAGGAGGTCGGT
>CALGIB010000570.1 GCA_937915955.1 uncultured Pseudomonadota bacterium | reverse complement strand
GGCCGTCGGCGAGTACTACGGGGACGGCTCGGTGTCCGGATCGGGCATGGCCTACGTGTTCCAGGGAGGCGTGTCCGGCTTCAGCGGCGCCTACACCGCCGGAGACGACGCGACCTACACGATCGAGGGCGAGACGCAGTACGACTACTTCGGGCGCGCCATGACCATCGGCGATCTGAACGACGACGGCCAGGACGACCTCATCGTGGGCGCGGGCGGGCACGACGGCGGCGGCACGACGGCGGGGGCGACCTATGTCTTCTACGGCCCCCTCACCGGCGACCTGTCCGGCGCCGACGCGGACGCGGTGATCACCGGTGGAGCCACCTACGACTACACCGCCTACTACGACGCCGGGCAGCTCGGCGACTTCGACGGCGACGGCGTCAACGACCTGGCTTTGGGTTCGTACGGCGTCAACAGCTACGCCGGCCAGGTCAACATCTGGCCCGGCGGCGCCGAGTAGCCCCCGCTCGCGCTGGCGGCACCCTCCGCGGCCTTCGGGCCCCGGGGGGTGTCCTGCTCTGGACACCCAAAATTCACTGACGAACGTCACTGACATATGTCAGTATGGACGAAACCCGGCCAGGAGCCCGTCCATGTCCGTCCCGCCCGCCTCCTTCCCTCGCGGTTGGTTCTTGATCGAGTGGTCCGACCAGCTCGCCCCAGGCCAGGCCAGGCCCCTGCGCTACTTCGGTCGCGACCTGGTCCTGTTCCGCACCGAGCAGGGCCACGCGCGCCTCGCGGACGCCCACTGCCCCCACCTGGGCGCCCACCTCGGCCACGGCGGCGAGGTCAAGGGCGAGCAGCTCCAGTGCCCCTTCCACAAGTGGCGCTTCGACAGCGCCGGGGGCGGCTGCGCGGCCATCCCCTTCACCCAGCGCAGCCCTCGCGTGGGTCTGACGATGTGGCACGTGCACGAGCACGAGGGGATGATCCTGGCCTGGTACCACGACCAGGGCGCCCCTCCGAGCTGGGACTTCCCCGACTACCCCCACCTGGGCCAAGCCGAATGGCTGCCCTGGGAGGGGGTCGAGTGGCGCATCAAGAGCCACGTCTACGAGATCACCGAGAACGACGTCGACTGCGCCCACATGCCCGCCGTGCACGACTTCTGCGAGGACGTGCCGGCCACCGAGGCCGTCGTCGACGGCGCGCTGATGCACGTGACCATGCTCACCGAGGTCACGCTCAGCACCTTCGGCATGAAGGGCCACATCCTGGCCCCCGCCCAGACCACCAAGGTCGGCCTGGGCATGTTGCTGGTCAGCCAGACCATCGAGCAGCACGGCCGCACCATCGACTTCCGCACGATCGGCACCTTCACGCCCATCGACGAGGACCACGTGCACATCCGCGCGCGCCACACCGTCAAGCGCATGGACATCCCCGGGCTGGCCTGGTTCGTCATGCGCAACTACTGCAAGACCTTCAAGGCCACCGTCGAGCAGGACATCCCGATCTGGGAGAACAAGGTCTACAGGCAGCGACCGCCCCTGTCCGAGGCCGACGGACCCATCCTGCGGTTCCGGGCCTGGGCTCAGCAGTTCTACCCGGGCGGCGAGGCCCTGATCGACGAGGACCAGCAGGCCGAGGCCGGCTGAGCACTACGATGGCGCGGTGAAGCGCATCCTAAACCGGCTGGCCCTCGGGCTCCTGGTGGCCGGCCTCCTGTTGGCCGGCGCCGAGGCCATCGCGCGCCTGGTCCGCGAGCCGGCGCCCCCCATCCTGGTCGCGCCCCCCGAGCGCGAGCAGGCCTTCCGCGTCACCAGCGGCCGGGTGACGCCGATCTTCCAGCGGCCCTTCGAGATCCCCGACTTCGCCGAGGAGCCCAGCGGGCAGCGCGTCATCGTCATCGGGGGCAGCACAGTGCGCGCGGGCGCCGAGCCGGATCTGGGCATCGACGGCGAGTTCCCCGCGCTGCTCGAACAGGCCCTCGGGGTCGAGGTCCTGAACCTGGGTGTGCCTGGCGCGAACGCCGAGGACCTGCTTCGGCGCTTCCCGGACGTGCTGGGGTTCTCGCCCGACCTGATCCTCGTCTACAGCGGCCACAACGCCTACGTCATGGCCACCCAGGTCGGCCTCCAGGAGGAGCTGGGCAGCGCCCGCACCCTGGGCGCGCTGATCTTCCGCAACTCGAGCCTGTTCCTGGGCCTGAACGAGCTGATCACGACCGCGCCGGTGCGCATCGGCAACAAGCCTCGCTTCGAGCTGGGCGCCGACGAGCGCGAACAGGTCCGCGACCTGCACATCCAGCACCTCGGCGAGATCCTGGACCTGGCCCGGCAGGCCGGCGTCCCGGTGGTCTTGAGCACCGTGGCCAGCAACCCCTTCGCGCCGCCCGTCGCCCAGGACTGCCCCGAGGTCTTCGACGTGCTGGGTCTGGCCCGACCTCAGCTCGGCAGCGAGCACCGGCCGCTGGATCTGGCTGGGCTGCGGCCCGAGCAGACCCAGGATCTGGATCTGTCCTGCACCCAGGCCCGCTACCTGCACGGCCGCGCGCTCTGGGACAGCGGCCGCCACGAGGAGGGAAGCGAGCACCTGGACCTTGCCCGCGATCTGGAGACCCTGCCCATGCGCGCCGACCGACCGATGAACGATGCGATGCGCGCGCTGGCGCAGGTCACCGGCACGCCGCTGGTGGACGCCGACCGGGCCTTCCGCGAGCGCGGCATGGGCCTGGAGCCGCCCACCTGGCTGGCGGACGTGCTGCACCCGAACGCCGCCGGTCACCTCGCCCTTGCGGCCCTGTTCGCGCCCGAGGCGGCCCGCCTGCTGGGCCTCCCGGACCCGGGCCTGAGCCTGCCTTCTACAGCTCCCGCCGCCGACGCAGGGCAGCCGCGGCCAGCAGGGC
>CALGIB010000569.1 GCA_937915955.1 uncultured Pseudomonadota bacterium | reverse complement strand
ACTTGACCAGATCCAGCGTCTTTCGCCAGAGGATGCCGTCCTCGGCGTAGACCTCCTCGACGAAGCGGCTGATCATGAAGTTCTCGATGAACTGGCGGGCCAGGTACTTCGCGACACTCTCGCCGGTAGGGTGGTTCCACTCCTCGGCCAGGCGCGACCTCATCTTGCCGTACTGGTCGTAGGAGACGCCCCCGTTGGCCATGGCCTCCTTCACGGCGTCGCGCAGCTGGTAGTCCCGACGGAGGTACTCCTCCATGATCGAGACCAGGTCCTTCTCGGCTTCGGACTTGTTCTCCGGCAGGACCTCGATGTCCTCGGCATCGCTGAGCTTTTCGATGACATCGTGGGCGATCGCGGGGATCCTGGCGCGGTACAGCTTCATGACGAGCTCCGGAAGACCGGCTGAATAGCCCGCCGGGTTGGCTCGGGCCACGGCTTGCGGCAGCCTGCGTTTCGCCAGCTCAGCTCAGGGCGCGATGCAGCAGCACGAGGTCCAGCGGGAGCACCTCGGCGCTCGAGCCGAGCTCGACGGACTGCTCCGTCTGGGGCACGAAGCGCTCGGCGACCTTGTCGTTCGCGAAGCGCTTGTAGGCGCGCTCGAGATCCAGCCCCGGGTAGGCGTGCACGTCCACCAGCCGGGTGCCGTAGCGGCGCCCGAAGCGCAGCTCGTCCGCGGCCCGGATCACGACATAGCCCTCGAAGAGGTAGCCCAGATCCGCCGAGCTCATGCTGACGCCGGCGCTGGAGCTGGAGCTGGCGACCGCGACCTCACCAAAGGGGTCTGCCTCCTCGGCCGGCACGGCGGTGTCCACCGTGCTGAACGCGACCTCGTCTCCTGCGTCGTCGCCGGCCTGGTCGATCGTCGAGAAGCCGAAGGGGTCGCCGGAGTCGTCCAGGTCGCCGACGTCCTCGGTCGGAGCCGCTCCGCTGTGCATGAAGCCCGAGCCGGAGACGCCCAGGTCGATGGACTCCTCGGGGGCCTCCAACACCGCGTCCGTCGCGTTGGCGACGAGGCTGTCCAGGACCTCGTGCGCGTCGCCCGTGCCCTCGTCGCCGAACTCGAACGAGGCCTCGTCGGCGGTCAGCTCGAGCAGGTTGTCCGCAGCGGCGACCTCGGGGGTCAGCGAGATCCGCGCCTCGTCGTCCTCGTCGCTGCCCAGGTCGAAGAAGGTGTCCGTGGGCGCCAGGGTCTGACCGGCGACCTCGGGGAGCGAGCCGTCGGGCACCAGGGTGCCGCCGTCCGGGACCAGGGTGCCGCCAGCTGCGCCGGCCTGGGGCTCGTCGCCCGAGAAGCCCAGCACGCTCTCGGCGGGCATCAGCGTCTCGCTCGAGGCGCCGTCGGGGGCCAGGGTCCCGCTCACGGCGCCCTCGACGGGACGGATCGTCTCGTTCTTGTCCGTCTGTCCGTCCGCGGGCGGAGGGAGGAAGAACATCTCGACGTCATCGGCCTCGTGAGGCTCAGAGTCGTCGTCGTCGTCGTCCTCGATCTCCATGGACAGCACCGCTCCGGCGCCCGAGGTCTCCTCGTCCGCGACGTCCTCGCCGAAGGCCAGCTCGGCGGCGCTGTCCGCGGCGAAGCCAGCGTCGGCGGCGAAGGCCTCGTCGCCGGCGAAGGGGTCACTGCTGGCGAAGGGATCGTCCACCGAGGCCGCGGCGGATCCCGCGAAGCCCAGGTCACCGCTGTCTCCACCCATCAGGGGATCGAGGTCGCCGTCGTCGGCCCGGTGCTCGTCCTGGCGCTCGACCCCGCTGAAGGCATCGTCCGAGAGCTCACTCAAGGGCGGAATCGAGGTGGACGCCTCGACGGCCTCGGCCGAGGAGAAGGGGTCGTCGCTGAAGCCCAGCTGTCCGGACTCCGACGCCGCGGGCTCGCTGAAGGGGTCGCCGCCGAAGTCCAGCTCCGGGATCACCGGCCGGTCGCTGCCCGAGCCGCCGAAGGGATCGTCGAGGGCCGGGGCCCCGGCGGCCTCGGGTCCCGAGAAGGGATCGGCCGAGGAGGCCTCGGGCGGCGCGCTCGGCGGGGCGTCCATGGACTGGAAGATGTCAGCGCCGGAGGGGGAGGCTGGCGCGAGAGGCGGAGCAGCAGGCCGCAAGCTCGACGAGAGCCCGTCGTCGACGGCCGCCTGGACGGTGCCCAGCGCGTCCTCGACCGCCGGGCCCGAGATCTGGAGCCGCAGCCCGTCCCAGCCACCCAGGACCATGCCCTGCCCCTGGCCGATCGCCGCCGAGGCGTCCCGGGACAGGGAGACCGCGGGCCCGAGCGGGCTGAGGTCCAGTCGGATCGGAGCCCGGAACGCGCGCTCGGCTTCGACGGCGAACTTGTCCGCCGAGCCCTTGTCGGCGAACGCAGCCAGCCAGCTCTGCGCGCTGCTGACGCCGCCCAGCTCCTGGGCCTTGTCCGCCAGATCACGCCAGGCCCGATCCAGCGCGGCGAAGACCGCCGGGCCATACTGCTCGACCTTCTTCCCCGCGGCCTCGTCGATCTCGGCCCGACGCACGAGCACCACGTGCGCGGTGGTCGGCCCCCCGCGAGGCGCCAGCAGCATCCATGGGCGCTTCTCGGTCAGCTTGCCGTGGGTGCTGACCGCGGCGCCTCCTCGAACCTGGATGGGGAGGCAGCGTCCCGCGACGGCCGTCAACAGATCCCAGCTCCGGAGGACGGCGCAAGCCCGACGGTACTCCGCCCCCAAGGCCGAGGCCGTGGTGGGATCCAGCAGGCTCTTGACGTGGCCGGTGGCCAGCCCGGCCTGGCCCAGCTCCTTCTTGGTGACGAGCTCACCCAGGCTGTGCAGCACCCAGCCGGAGATGTGCCGGTCCGTCGCGAGGGAGGCCAGGCTGCGGCTGGTACCGACCAGGTCCCGCAGCGCGCGGGCGGCGTTGCTCTCGTCCCCGTCCGTGGCCTTCTTCAGCGCCGCCTGGACCGCCGCGTGGGTGGCGCTCAGGCTGTTGGCCTGGGCCCGGCCGCCCGCCACCCGCGAGGCGAGCACCAGGTCGCGTGGCAGCTGGATGCTGCGGCGACAGGCGACCAAGGCCAGGCGGTTGCTGACCAGGGCCTGGTACAGGCGTGTGGGCTGGACGCGAGGGTCCAGCCGGCTGGCCAGGGTCCAGGCCAGGCTGAGGCGCGCGGACAGGCTCCACGCGAAGCGGGCGAGGGCGGCGCCGCGGGTCTCGGGATCGTCCTGACTCAGGGCCAGTCGCTCGATCTGGTTGGCGAGCGAAGGCAGGCTGCTGTGGAGCTCGGCCGTATGTCCGCTGAACAGGTGGCTGCTCTGACGCGTCAGCTCGAGCAGGACCAGGGAGCTGGCGCGGCGGCCCAGCGCGCCGGTCTCCACGAGCAGCTGCCCCGTCGCGAGGACCAGCGAGTCCTCCATCAGGCGCTCGCCCGAGAGGTCCGAGAGCTCCTCCTGGCGGCCTTCGCTGAAGTCCTGGAGTCGCGCCAGCACGAACTCGCCCACCGGCTTCTGGAGCATGTGGGCGAAGGCCGCGGGGAATCCGCGCCAGGGAGCCCCGTCGATCACCAGCGGCGCCGCCTCGGGGCCGTCCGTGGCGATGTCGGGAAGCAGCGCGAGGGCCTCGCCCGGCGTGCGGAGCAGCTCCGCGTCCGCGAGCACAAGGTTCAGCCAGTCGAGGACATCCATTCCGCGAGCTCCAGGGGACCTCAAGATACCAGAGGCGCGCCCGGCCGAACTCAGTCCGGAATCGCTCGGGAAGCAAGGCCGGCCGCCGCCTCCTCGTCCTCGTCCAGCCACACGAAGAGGGGCTGCAGCGCCCGGTCCTTCACGAAGACCATCGGATACGGCTGCAAGGCCGACTCCCGGTAGACGAAGGGGTAGCCGATGTCGATGGGCGCCTCGTCGTGGGCCCGGAAGCGGAGCAGCCCCACCCTCTGGACCAGGCAGGCGTCCAGCTCGGGCAGCTCGGAGCGGCTCTCGTGCAGGCGCACCTCGCGCACGCTGCCGTCACTGGCGACGCGCCAGTTCACGTAGACCTCGCCCAGCTCGGTGCGGGCGCGGGCCTCGCCGCTGTCTTCGTAGCAGGAGGCCAGGCTCGGGAGCTGCTCGAGCAGCAGCGCGTGGACCTCGGCCGAGCTCAGGTAGCGGCCGGTCGGCGCGGCGTCGTCCTCGGCGGTGGGTCGGCCCGGGGCATCCCCCACCCTGCTGCTGGCTTCCTCGCCGATCAGCTCGATCGAGCCCGAGAACACCTGGGTCTGGGTCAGCGCGACCCGCTCGCCATAGTCCACGTCGACCACTCGGGTCCAGTCCAGATCGTGGCGCAGGAGGCGCAGGTCCGAGGCGCGCAGCGTCAGGGAGCCGCGGGCCTCGCCGGTCTGGGTGAGGCTGGCGTCCGCCGCCCCGTCCTTGCCCTTGCCTTCGAGGCCTCCCTCGTAGCTCAGCGCGATCTCTCCCGCGCCCTTGCCCTCGTGGGTCCAGGTCGCGACCAGCGCGTTCTGCCAGGCGCGCTGGGAGCCCACGACGGTCGGCCAGGCGCTGCGCCGCCAGGCCTCGTCCCCTGGCTCGAGCGCCGGCACCACGGGGGACACCGCCGGGAAGATCACGTCCAGGATCTCTCCGTAGCGCCCCGGGCCGGCCACGTGCTCGACGTCCTCGATGGCCAGGATCTCGCCGCTCTCGAAGGTCCGCAGCTCCACCGAGCGGCCGGAGATCCCGGCCTCGATCCAGGGGCCCTCGGCCGAGGCGGACTGCTCCACGCCCTCGAAGCGCAGCATCCAGCCGCGGCTGCCGTCCCGGAACGTCCGACTGGGCGCGCGCCGGAGCTGGCCCCGGAGGTGCAGCTCGCCCGTGCCCGCCTGGACCACCCGAGGCAGAGGCTGTCCCGCCTCGGCGGCCTGCGTGGAGAAGGACGCGTGCAGCTCGAAGGCGTAGACGGAGGTCTCGAGCGTGGAGGAACCCAGGCCCTTGGGACACGCGGTCAGAAGCAACAGCAACATGAGCCCACCTAAGCCCCCGAGTGCGCCGCTGCAGCCCCCGCGTTCACGTGCTCAATGATTGAACACAGTGGGCCAAGAGCCCGGATTCACGGGGTCACTTGAGCCCGGAGAGGACTTGTCCACAGGCCCGTCCACACCTTCTGCGGATGCGATAGGCCGAGGGCATGAAGCCTCTCGCCATCGTGCTCGCTGCGGGCGGATCGACCCGAATGGGGCGCCCCAAGGCGCTGCTGCCCCTGCCCGAGGGGCGCACCCTGCTGCAGGCCTGGATCCATCGCCTCCAGCCCCACTGTCGGGTCTGCGTGGTCACGGGGGCCACCGATCTCCCCCTGCCGCCGGGGGTCGAAGGCCGGGTCAACCCCGACTGGGAGACGACGGGCATGCGCGAGTCGCTGCTCTGTGGGCTGGCCGGGCGGCCGAGCCAGGCCGCGCTGATCACCCCGGTCGATGTGCCGCCCTGCACCGAGGTCGAGCTGCGCCGACTGATGGCCTGCGCCGGCAGCGCCGTGCTGAGCTGGAGAGGGCAGCCCGGGCACCCCGTGCGGCTGGGCGCGGCGGCGCTGGTCCGCCTCCGCGAG